>OZ253582.1:0-50000 GCA_965263085.1 Nitrospinales bacterium | reverse complement strand
TGTGACCGCGTACCTTTTGCATAATGAGCCGTCGAGTTACTTTATTTAGCAAGGTTAAGCCGTTAGGTGTAGCCGTAGCGAAAGCGAGTCTTAATAGGGCGATTAGTTAAGTGGAGTAGACCCGAAGCCGGGTGATCTATCCATGACCAGGGTGAAGCGAAGGTAACACTTCGTGAAGGCCCGAACCAGTAGTCGTTGAAAAGACTTTGGATGAGTTGTGGATAGGGGTGAAAGGCCAATCAAACCCGGCAATAGCTGGTTCTCCTCGAAATAGTTTTAGGACTAGCCTTGCATAAAATAGCATATGGAGGTAGGGCGCTGGATGGGCTAGGGGCCTCACCAGGTTACCAAACCCAACCAATCTTCGAATTCCATATGTGGTACTGCAGGAGTCAGACTATGGGTGATAAGGTCCATGGTCGAAAGGGAAAGAGCCCAGATCACCAGCTAAGGTCCCAAAGTCATGCTAAGTGGGGAAGGCTGTGGGAATACACAGACAATCAGGAGGTTGGCTTAGAAGCAGCAATCCTTTAAAGAAAGCGTAATAGCTCACTGATCAAGTGTACCTGCGCCGAAAATGTATCGGGGCTAAGCATGGCACCGAAGCTGTGAATTGGAAATCATTTCGATGGTTTCTTCTGGTAGAGGAGCGTTCCATACTGGGCTGAAGCTCGACCGTAAGGACGGGTGGACTGTATGGAAGTGAGTATGACGGCATGAGTAACGATAAAACAGGTGTGAAACCTGTTCGCCGAAAATCCAAGGTTTCCTGAGGAAGGGTAATCCTCTCAGGGTAAGTCGGCCCCTAAGGCAAGGCTGAAAAGCGTAGCTGATGGGAAACGGGTTAATATTCCCGTACCGGCCAAATCGCGTTATTAGCGATGGGGTAACGTAGAAGGGTAGTCTATCCGGGTGCTGGATGTCCCGGTACAAGCAGGTAGGAGGGTGGTTTTGGTAAATCCGGACCGCCATTCAACTCCGAGACGTGATGTGGAGCTTCTCTTTCGGGAAAAGCGAACTAGATGATCCCATGCTACCTAGAAAAACCTCTAGTGAGCTGTTTGGTCGACCGTACTCCAAACCAACACAGGTGGATGAGTAGAGAATACTAAGGCGCTTGAGAAAACTCTGGTTAAGGAACTCGGCAAATTGACTCCGTAACTTAGGGATAAGGAGTGCCTCTATTAGGTGAAGGAACTTGCTTCCAGAGCTGAGAGAGGTTGCAGTGACCAGGTAGCCGCGACTGTTTACTAAAAACACAGGACTCTGCGAAGTCGCAAGACGATGTATAGGGTCTGACGCCTGCCCGGTGCCGGAAGGTTAAAAGGAGGGGTTAGTCTTCGGACGAAGCTCTGAATTGAAGCCCCGGTAAACGGCGGCCGTAACTATAACGGTCCTAAGGTAGCGAAATTCCTTGTCGGGTAAGTTCCGACCTGCACGAATGGCGTAACGATGGCTACACTGTCTCAACCAGGGACTCAGTGAAATTGACATACCGGTGAAGATGCCGGTTTCCCGCGACAGGACGGAAAGACCCCGTGCACCTTTACTACAACCTGATATGGAATATCGGTTTAGTATGTGTAGGATAGGTGGGAGACTTTGAAGCTTCGGCGCTAGCCGGGGTGGAGTCACCCTTGAAATACCACCCTTATTACACTGCTATTCTAACCTCGATCCCGTGAATCCGGGTCAGGGACAATGTCAGGCGGGTAGTTTGACTGGGGCGGTCGCCTCCTAAAATGTAACGGAGGCGCGCGAAGGTTCTCTCAGGCTGATTGGAAACCAGCCTTCGAGTGCAAAGGCATAAGAGAGCTTGACTGCGAGACTTACAAGTCGAGCAGGTGCGAAAGCAGGTCTTAGTGATCCGGTGGTTCCATGTGGAAGGGCCATCGCTCAACGGATAAAAGGTACGCCGGGGATAACAGGCTTATCGCCCCCAAGAGTCCATATCGACGGGGCGGTTTGGCACCTCGATGTCGGCTCACCGCATCCTGGGGCTGAAGCAGGTCCCAAGGGTTGGTCTGTTCGCCCATTAAAGCGGTACGCGAGCTGGGTTTAGAACGTCGTGAGACAGTTCGGTCCCTATCCGTCGTGGGTGTTAGATATTTGAAGGGAGCCGCTCCTAGTACGAGAGGACCGGAGTGGACAAACCTCTAGTGTGCTGGTTGTGATGCCAATTGCATTGCCAGGTAGCTATGTTTGGAAAGGATAACCGCTGAAAGCATCTAAGCGGGAAGCCAACCCTAAAACAAGATATCTCTTCTTCCTTCGGGAAGACTTAAGACTCCTTGAAGACTACAAGGTTGATAGGCCGGGTGTGTAAGCACAGTAATGTGTTCAGCTAACCGGTACTAATAAGTCGTGAGGCTTGACCTTATTTTTTCCCCACTACTTCAGACTAATTCAATTGTTAATTCTAAAAATCGGATTTTCCGGTTTTGTTAGCGAAAGGGCCACACCCGTTCCCATTCCGAACACGGAAGTTAAGCCTTTCAGCGCCGATGGTACTGCACGAGCAGTTGTGTGGGAGAGTAGGACGAGGCCGGATTTTTATTCAAACCGCCACCCGCTTTAACGAGCAGGTGGCGGTTTTTTTTGCTCTACCCTTTATGGACGAGTTAAAAGTAGAGACTTTTAGTTGTAATAGATTCTATGAAGCTTGATTACCTGTCAAATTTCCTCGAGTAACTTTTTAAACTGGTCAAGCCCCTCAGGACCAAAAACTCGTCTAGCATTGAAGTTTGTAGCAATATCAATGTATGATTTTGCACTCTCAATATTTTTCCATTGTATAGGTATGCCGTCTCGCATGACATTTTTACCAGTAATCAGCGTTCTTAGTTTTTCAATCAACAAACGACTCAACCCCAGTGCATGATTTGTGTATAAGAACTGTATACCATTCATACTGAGTGGACCTTGATCATGATGTCGTTCGCCTCTAATCTGGTTCAAAGTTGAGGGAACCCCTAGAGGCTTATGGCTATCGCTTTCAACATAATTAGTCCACTCGTCTGACAGAAAATTGTCGTCAGCCGATAGATATTGAGAGGGCCAGTTTGAGTAGGAAAGTATCAACTGATCTTTTGCACGAGTCATAGAGACATAGAGTCTTAATAGGTCACGATACTGTTCTTCTTCCGGTTTATACTGGTCTGGAATTATATGTTCGCTACAGTTGACAACTACCATAACATCAAACTCAAACCCTTTTGTGTGTTCAAGATCGGAAAGGTAGATACTCTCTTTTTCAATCTTAGTTCCTCCATTCAACACTTTGATGTCGTGATTATCGCCAAAATGTTGTATCTGGTAAAGGCTATAACCACTAAAAGCCAAGCAACCTTTTTTGCCAGAATTGTTTTCCAGATACTCCCTAATATATCGCAGTGAAAAGAGGATTTCTTGTTCCAAGTTCTCAGCTTTCAGAATCAATGGGACAGAGGCACTGAAATTTGCGTACTCTGGATCCATGATTTCAAAATCATCCGATTTCAGCATCTCTTCCGTCATGTGATTATTCAACACATCATAGGCCGCCTTTAAAATCTCTCGGCTGTTGCGATAGTTCTTCCTGATCTTGAGTGACCGCACTGAGGGTATGGTGATGTTGGCACTCTTGAAAGAAAGGTGCTTGGTGGAGACCTGTTGGGACTCATCCCCACAGAAAAACATATCATTCTCATCCTCACCAACCAAGCAACGAATCAACTCTAGTTCAATGGTGCCGAAATCCTGTGTCTCATCAACGATGATAGAGCGATAGCTATTCTTTATTTTTTCTTTGTGCGGGTAGAGTGCTGTGGAAAGTCCGAGATAATCGGTAACCCCTACGTCATTCATCTTCTTTTCCCATAGCCCCAATCCATCAATCACCATGTTCCGAAAATTCACATCCAGTGGGTATCCACGCCCTTCCCTTTTTATCTCGATATATTGTTTGCGGTCGGTTGGTGGTATTGCACAACGAAGCCAGTCCATTTCTTCACGAATATACGCTTCAGCAGCGACACCACGCACAAGCATGGTGTCATGCAGTGGAATTAGCACTTTCGCATCATCTGCATTCAGTTCGCATCGGTAAAACTCGCGCCAGATTTCATCAACATGCTCTTGGTTTTTCCATGTTGTATCGTCATAGAGCTTGTCGTTTTCTGGTTCAAATTGGTGTAGCAGATTCTGACAAAGTTTAAAAAATGGCATTACCTCAATATATTGACGGATATCTGCAGGGCAAGCTGCATCTACCATATCGCCAATCAGGCTAGCTAATTGACGGTTTAAGGTAAGAATCAATATTTTTTCGGTGTATTTTCCCGCAAGCCGAATCGCTCTATGAACCACAATGCAGGTCTTACCTGACCCAGAAACACCCGACAGTTTTGCTGGCCCCTTATGATCCGCATCTACTAAATTTTGCTGGTCAGGATGAAGAAAAAGCATCCAATCCATGTAGTTTGCTGATTTCACAAAACGGTCAAAGACCGCTGGAAATCTAGGGTCGTCACCATCAAGTGTCTTGATATTTTTACTATCTGCAAGTTTTCGGATCTCTTCCTCTGTTAGTTGATCAATCGTACGTACTTCACCAAGAAAGACCTTGGTTCGGTCAAGTGCCTCTTGTTGCTTATCTTGTCTTAGCAATGAGAAAACATCATAAACAGCTTTAGCCTGCTCATTATCATCAATTACCTTTACAAGGTTTCCAATATCGCTCTCATCGTTGATAGATTCAATATCTTCCAGCTTGCGAACAGTTTGACGAGGAATCCCTTCAATCAGTCGGTCAAAATAATCTTCCGGCAATTTCTCGAACAATTTTCCTTTTGTAAGAGCAGAAAGTTCGCTCAGGCTACCTTCTTCAAAGATATTTGTGGGCACCTGGTCAATCCGACCATGATCATCTTTAAACAGTGTCAACCCTCTATTACGGTTTAACCAACTATCACAGGCATCGTGATCACCTACAAAGCATAAGAGAATCACACCACTATCTTGAATAGTGATTAATCGGCATCGATCATTAAGCGCATATTTTACGCATTTCTTGATTCGCTTTTCACCATGATTAGTCACTTTTAAATGCCCAAGAGGATTAATTTCTGGGCATGATATATTGTAAATTACAGTATGCACCTTTTTTGATGCCGTCTGAAAAGGTCCCCCCTTTTGGAAAAGTACTCGCTGACTCTCAATAAAGTCTCGATGTTTTTTGTAGCTAGGTTTCATTCTTTTCCTTAATCCCTGAGAGGCTACCATTGGGCAACCAAGGTGATCCCAATTAGTTTAGAGAAGTAAAGCTTCTCTAAACCTACCTACAGCAAAGAGCGGTAAGTCGTCCTAGGACTGAGCCGAGTGTAATCATCAGGAACCCAGTTGCCAAAATTAAGCCTTGAGTAAAAGGTTCGTTCATCCCGCAAATATCAATGATTCCATATATATACTCAAAAACTACGTCCGTTCCAAAATCAGATAGGTCTCTCATAATTTTCAACACTACTTGGAATTACTCCAGAGGCATGAATTGATTATAAATTCTTCTAAATTTTTGCCAAGGAATATTTTGCACGTTGCTATGAGGAGGATCCAAATAAATTCGTTTTCTACCTGCACTCCTCCCCCGAATAACCTCGGAAATATTAAGAAATTCAACGCTTTTTCATTGACAAAAAGTACCGGCTTGGTTACTATCGCCCTTCTATTTAACCGAGTTTTACCCCTAGATTCCAAGTTCATTAACTGTTTGTTTTTGGGGAGTTAAAGCGACCCTGAGTGAGAAGTTCCTGATCAGCTGAATCTTATGAGTCAAGTAAACAGCCTCGGTTAATCGCGTTCATTAAAAACGCCAGTCCTTGAGTATAAGATAAGAATATGCTTGAACAATACACAGGCGTCGCAATCATGTTCCTCCTTGCTATGGGCATTGCCTGTGGCATGATCCTCATGACTTCCCTTTTGGGTCCCAAAAGGAAGTTCGCCGACAAAATGGAACCCTTTGAATGTGGCGAAAGCCAGTTGGTGTCCCCCCACCAACGTTTCTCCGTCAAGTTTTACCTGGTGGCGGTTTTATTCGTCCTGTTTGATATAGAAGCCATTTTCTTTTTCCCTTGGGCCATTCTGTTTAGAAGGCTGGGGATGTTCGGTTTTATAGAAATGCTTTTGTTTATCCTGATTCTCGGCGTCGGACTTTTATATGTCTGGAAACGCGGGGGACTGGATTGGGAATAGCCCCCTAACGTGGCTGGAAAAAAATAATGTCTGACAAAAAAATCATTGAACGCATAAAAGGACAATACGCATCTGCGGTAATAGACAGCCATGACTTTCGCGATGATCAGACCGTCACCGTGAAAAAGAACTGTGGCAACGAGTTCTTCAAATTCCTGCGCGACGACCCTGAACTCGCATTCAATTTTTTGATGGATATTACCGCCGTTGATTATCTCTCCAAAAAGGATGATCGGTTTGAGGTGGTTTACCATCTCTACTCTCTCAAACACAATCACCGCCTGCGGGTGAAAATTCCCGTATCGGCAGAGAACTGCAATGCCGATTCAGTAACAGATTTATGGAAAACGGCAAACTGGTACGAACGCGAAATCTGGGACATGTATGGCATCAAGTTTCGCAATCATCCCGACTTACGACGAATTCTGCTCTACGAAGAGTTTAAGGGACATCCTTTACGTAAAGATTATCCCATCAACAAACGGCAGCCCCTGATTGGGCCATTGAATTAGAGAAAGACCATGTGGGTCGATTTAATCATTACGCTGGTTAAAATCTTGTTCGTCTTTGTGGTCACCGTTGGCTTTTTTGCCCCGGTCCTGACCTGGGTGGAACGAAAGCAGAGTGCACTCATGCAGGACCGCATCGGAGCCAACCGTGCCGACATCATGGGCTTTACCGTGTTGGGTCTTTTCCACATTATTGCCGATGCACTGAAGATGTTCACCAAAGAAGATTTTATTCCGGATGGAGCTAATAAGGTTCTTCACACCATCAGCCCTATCATAGCTCTGGTTCCCGCCCTCCTGACTTTTGCAGTCGTGCCTTTTGGCGGACAATACACACTGTTCGGCAAAGAAGTTAATCTGGTCATTTCGGATCTTGATGTCGGCCTTCTTTTTGTGTTTGCCATTGCATCGTTAGCCACTTACGGCTATGTCATCGCTGGTTGGAGCTCCAACAATAACTGGTCACTCCTGGGTTCCATGCGAACGGCATCGCAAATGATTTCTTATGAAGTCACCATGGGCCTCACCATCATCGGCGTTCTCATGGTTTATAGTTCCATGAAGCTGACTGAAATTGGTGCTATCCAGGAAAACTTCTGGATGTGGGGAATCTTTCTCCAGCCTGCTGGATTTTTTATGTTCCTGACCGCGTCCATTGCCGAGAATAAACGTATCCCTTTTGATGCCCCGGAGGCAGAGTCGGAACTGGTCGCAGGTTATTTTACCGAATACAGCGGTCTCAAGTTCGGTATGTTTTTCATGGCCGAGTTTATAGAAATGGTCACGATCGGAGCGATCATGACTATTTTATTTTTAGGAGCGTGGCATATTCCGTTTTTGTCGTCAGCCACGTTACTTTCCTGGTTTGATTTTCTCGGCACCACGGGTTCGAACCTTGTTCTGATGTTGATTCATGTTGGTGTGTTTTTTGCCAAAGTGGTTTTCTTCATTTATTTGCAAATGGTGATCCGGTGGACACTTCCCCGGTTTCGTTACGATCAAATCATGAAGCTGGGCTGGAAGATTCTTCTACCCCTGTCCCTGGCAAATATTCTCGTTACAGGGCTCGTAATCTTGGCGCTGGATTAAAGGAGTACGCTTATGGCTTATTATGTAAATAGAAATCTAAAAATGACATGGTGGGAGAGGTCTTATATCCCCGAAATTATAAAAGGGATGTGGCTCACCTCTCGACGCTTCTTTTATAACTTGTTTGGTTTTATTCCTTTCTTCCTAGGTACTGAAAAGGATAGAAGAATCATGACCGTGTATTACCCGGAGGAGCAGGTTCAGTATCCAATCGCTTACCGAGGTCGACCGGTTCTGGCACAGAACGAGGACGGGCAGCCGGCATGCGTTGCCTGTGGCCTTTGCGAAATCGCCTGCCCGGCCTACTGCATTCATATTGAACCGGGACACAACAGCGGAAAACAGAACCAGTATGAAAGATGGCCGGATGTGTTCAATATCGATTACGCCATTTGTATTTTTTGCGGGAACTGTGAAGAAGCCTGTCCTGAAGAAGCTATCTTCATGAGTGACGATTGCGAAATATCCATGTTAGATCGGAAACAAATGCTTTACACCAAGGAACAACTTTTAGTACCAACGGCTGATTTGCAAAAACGTATTGAATTCACCCGAAACATGTACGCAAAATGGAACTACTGATCTTTTATCCGCTAGCCGGATTTTGTGTGGTGCTGGCTCTGGGCGTTGTCTTTAATAACAGCCCTGTCGGCTCAGCCATCTCGCTGATCGGCATGATGCTTGGCTTGGCCGGTATATTTGTTTTGCAACAGGCGCATTTCATTGCGATTTTGCAGGTCATCATTTATGCCGGAGCCATTATGGTCCTGTTTATGTTTGTGATCATGCTCCTTAATTTAAAAAAGGGCGATGATGCAGGCTGGGTCGCCAGAGAACGCAATTTATTGCTCTCAGTTTTAACGGGACTTCTCGCCGTAGGAATTCTATACAAGATTTCTGACATCATGTTTACGGCAGAAATGGATACGCCCGCAACCCTCCCAGACAGTTTCGGGACGGTGGCAAATATCGGTGAAACTTTGTTTACGGATTTCGTGTTGCCTTTTGAGGTCGCATCAATTCTTTTACTCACGGCAATGGTCGGGGCGGTAGTTCTGGCTAAAACCAAACTGGACTGATTATGTTTGAAGGCGCTGTTCCTTTACCGCATTACCTGATGTTAAGCGCGACCCTGTTCGTGATCGGAATTGTCGGCGTCTTGATACGCAGAAATGTCATTGTTGTGTTCATGTCCATTGAAGTCATGTTGAATGCAGTAAACATCTCGTTGATCGCCTTTGATCACTACATGAATCTTTCAAGCGGGCAGGTTTTTAGTTTTATGGTGATGTGTGTCGCTGCTGCGGAAGTTTCGGTTGGACTGGCTATCATTATCGCCTTACATCGGAATAAACCGACTGTCAACCTGGACGAATTTAACCTGTTAAAGTGGTAAAAACAGTATGTTGCTAAAATTGACCTGTCTGGTCCCTCTTTTCCCGTTGATCGGGTCCATCATCAACGGTTTTTTTGGGTTGAAAATTGGCAAAAACGCCGTCGGGCTTATCGCCTGCGGGAGCATGGGCCTGTCTTTTTTGACCTCCGTCCTGATCTATATCGGATATCTCATGTTGCCGGAAGGCCAGCATGTATTTGAACAGGTTGTCTGGACCTGGTTTGAGGCTGGTAACTTCAACGTTGATTTTGGTTTTCAGATCGATCCCCTCACCCTGGTCATGATGTTTGTCGTGACTGGTGTCGGTTTCATCATCCATGTCTATGCCATCGGTTATATGCATGAAGAGTTCAGCTACTACCGTTTTTTTGCTTACTTCAACCTGTTTGCATCCGCCATGTTGCTCCTTGTTATGGGCAACAATTTCCTGCTGATGTTCATCGGCTGGGAAGGTGTGGGGTGTTGTTCCTATTTTCTCATTGGCTATTATTTTGAGAAGAAATCAGCCTGTGATGCCGGCACCAAAGCATTCATCATCAACCGTGTGGGAGATTTCGCCTTTCTGTTGGCGGTCATGTACATATTCAATATTTTTGGCACCATTGATTTTACCGAGGTCATGCACGCCGCTCCAGAAAAACTGATCTATGGTGGAGAAATAGTGACCATCATCACCATGTTGCTGTTTGTCGGCGCAACAGGTAAATCGGCACAGATCCCACTTTACACATGGCTTCCGGATGCTATGGAAGGTCCGACACCGGTCAGCGCCCTGATCCACGCGGCCACCATGGTCACAGCAGGAGTTTATATGGTCGTCCGCTGCAGCGTGTTGTTCAACCTTTCGCCCATGACCATGACCGTCGTTGCATTCATCGGCGGAGGAACTGCAGTCATGGCAGCCACAATCGGCATGACACAATTTGATATCAAACGTGTCCTAGCCTATTCCACAGTCAGTCAGATCGGTTATATGTTCCTGGCTTGCGGTGTCGGTGCTTATACCGCCGCGATCTTCCATCTCGTAACCCATGCCTTCTTTAAAGCCTGTCTCTTTCTAGGTTCCGGTAGCGTCATTCACGGTATCCATGGTGAACAGGATATGCGCAAGATGGGGGGACTCAAAAACCATATGCCCATCACCTACTGGACCTTTCTAATTTCGACTCTGGCAATTGCCGGGATACCGCCGTTAGCAGGTTTCTTCAGTAAAGATGAAGTGCTGTACCACTCTTTAATGGAGGGGAATATTATACTCTGGGGAATGGGGATTTCTGCTGCCCTGTTGACCGCGTTTTACATGTTCCGGCTGGTGTTCATGACTTTCCACGGGGAATCCCGGGTAGACCCGTCTGTCCACCCGCATGAATCTCCTAAAGTGATGACCATGCCACTGGTAGTTTTGGCCGGACTCGCTACCGTGGGTGGTGTGCTGGGTATCCCGCTTATTCACGGTTGGCATATTCTGCATAACTGGCTTGAGCCGGTTCTTCACTTTGACCTGACCCACGCTCTTGAGCGTTCCGAGCACCTACTTCATGAAGCAGGTCGACACACACCTTCATGGGCGCATCTGCTGGCCCCAAAGGAGCATAACCTCTGGATCGAATCCTCGTTAATGCTGTTTTCTGCCGTCGTCGCCATCGTAGGAATTGCCGGTGCATACATATTCTATATCAAGCGTCCTGACCTGCCAGATAAGTTCACTGAGGGGCAGTGGGGATTCGACATCGTACAAAACAAATATTATGTGGATGAACTTTATGACGAGTCGATTGTGAAACCCACTATTGAAGGCTCCAAGCTGTTATGGAAAGAATGCGATGCCAAGGCCATTGATGGTGCGGTGAACGGTACCGCTAGTATAATAGGCTGGTTCAGTCGCCAGGCCCAGGTTTTCCAGTCCGGTTTCGTCCGCAATTACGCCTTATTTATTGTTGTTGGATTTATTAGTCTTTTGCTGGTGATGTTTTAAATGTTTTTAACTTTTATTACATTTCTACCGTTCTTTGGGGCGGTGTTCTTGGCCTTTATGCCAAAGGAAAATGAAAGCGCAATCAAGCAGACGGCTCTCGCTGTCGCGTTGGCAGATTTTCTGCTCTCGTTATGGTTGTGGATGAACTTCGACAACACTACTCATAAAATGCAGTTCGGATTGAACATTCCATGGATCGAATCATGGGGCATCAATTACCACGTAGGTCTGGACGGCATTTCACTCCTGCTTTATGTGATGACCACCTTCCTGACCATGATCTGCGTAATCGCGTCTTGGGATGTTAAAAAACATATCCGCGAATACATGATGGCCATGCTAGCACTTTCAACCGGCATGCTAGGAGTTTTCATCGCCCTCGATCTTTTCATGTTTTATGTTTTCTGGGAGTTTCAACTGGTTCCCATGTACATCATTGTTGGTGTATGGGGAGGCCCGCGCAGAATTTATGCATCCATCAAGTTCTTCTTGTTCACGGCTGTAGGCTCTCTGCTCATGTTGGTGGCCATCATCTGGATTTACTCTCATATTCAGCAAGTGACCGGAGTGGCCACGGCAGACATTCTTTACATAGCCGAGCATCTCGACGTTTCTCTAGATGCACAGAAATGGCTGTGGATGGCTTTCTTTCTAGCTTTTGCCATCAAGGTTCCAATGTTTCCGTTTCACACCTGGTTGCCAGATGCGCACGTTGAAGCGCCCACCGCAGGCTCTGTTATTCTGGCAGGTGTCCTGTTGAAAATGGGAACCTATGGGTTCCTGCGCTTCAACCTACCCTTCTTTCCGCAGGCTTCCTATGATTTTGTTCCAATGGTGGCCTGGCTGTCGATCATCGGAATCGTTTATGGGGCACTGGTAGCAATGGTACAGGATGACTTAAAAAAACTGGTCGCCTATTCCAGCGTTAGCCACCTCGGGTTTGTCATGCTGGGAATTTTCGCGCTGAATCCTTACGGAATCCAAGGTGCATTGATCCAGAACATCAATCACGGCATCAGCACGGGCGCACTCTTCCTTTTGGTCGGTATCATCTACGACCGACGCCATACAAGATTGATCAAAGAGTTTGGCGGGCTGGCTAAAATCATGCCGAAATATACGATTTGTTTCATGATTGCCGCATTGTCTTCGATCGGGCTACCAGGTATGAACGGATTTGTCGGAGAATTTTTGATACTACTGGGAATATTTCAGGTCAACGGACTCTGGGCAGCCTGCGCCACCTCGGGAGTCATCCTTGCCGCCTGTTATATTCTTTGGATGTTCCAACGCGTCATGTTTCTGGAATTGAAAAACCCGGCAAACATAAAGCTAAAAGACATGAACACCCGGGAAATGATCACCATCGTTCCCTTGATCGTTTTAATTTTCTGGATCGGTTTGTATCCCAAACCTTTCATGAATACGTTTGATGCATCAGTCACTCATCTGGTCTTGAAAGTGAATCCGGACAATTTTCGGCCCAGTAAGGAGCGCCAAGGTGACTCTCATGGAGAACACGCTCAACTCATTACCTCGAATGAAATGGCAAGTTTGAACCATAAGCTTCAAATGCCCAAAAAGTTTTGATTAAGGAATAAGCTGTGGAACCCATTCACGCACCTGAATCGATTGACCTGATTGCCTTGGCCCCTGTGCTCGTTTTGAGCGTTTTCGCCATGATGATACTGGTGTTGGACCTTTGGGGGGGGCGAAACAAAACCCTGCTGATATTTACCAGCCTGATTGGTCTTTTGATGACGACCATCAGCGCATTTGCCAAACATCCCATTCCTGCCTATTCCTTTAACGACAGCTATGTCGTCGACCACATGTCATTGTTTTTCATATGTATATTCACTATAAGCTCCGCGTTGGCGATTCTTTTATCCGTGGAATACAACGAGCGGGAAGGCATACGGACCGGAGAGTATTACGCCCTCATCCTGTTCTGTACCGTGGGGATGATCCTTCTGGCCTCCTCCACCGACATGATCATGATTTTTCTGAGCATCGAAATTGTTTCGATCTGCCTTTACGTTCTTGCAGGAATACGCCGGAACGACCACCGATCTAACGAAGCAGCTCTCAAATATTTTCTACTTGGCGCCTTTGCAACCGGGTTCCTGCTATACGGAATGACTCTGGTTTATGGCTCGACCGGCTCCACAAACCTGTTTAAAATTGCCGAGTTTGTGCAACATCCCTCTGCCCAGTCCAATCCCCTGCTACTGATGGGACTGGTACTTCTTGTCATCGGATTCGGGTTCAAAGTCGCCTCGGCGCCCTTTCATATGTGGGCTCCCGATGTTTATCAGGGCGCTCCGACTCCCGTTACCGCTTTCATGGCAGTGGGTCCCAAGGCCGCCGCATTTGCCGCTTTTTTCCGGGTATTTGCCGAAGCCTTCCCGGAGATGTCGCCATCGTGGGAAATGCTCCTGAGCATCATCGCCGTTCTCAGCATGTTCGTAGGCAATCTCGGTGCCATCATGCAGACCAACATCAAACGGATGCTGGCATTTTCCAGTATCTCCCATGCGGGTTATATCCTGATGGCGGTCATCGCAAAAAATTCTCTCGGTGGCTCAAGTCTACTGTTTTATATGTTGTCTTATGCTTTCATGACCTTTGGAATTTTTGGCATCGTCATTCTGCTGGGCCGAAAAGGTGAAGAGAATCTGGAAATCAAAAATTATTCTGGCCTGGCTTATAAGCACCCAGTTATCGCGTTAAGCATGACCATCTTCCTCCTGTCATTGGGCGGACTCCCGCCGTTTGCCGGGTTCGTCGCCAAGTTTTACATCTTCAGCGCCGCGATTCAGGAAGGGTTGCTCACGCTGGTTATCATCGCCGTGCTGAACAGCGCCATCTCGTTTTACTACTACCTGAAAGTCGTGGTCTTCATGTATATGAAGGAACAGGAAGAGGAGTTTAAAGTCTCCATGGCTCCCATAACTCTGTTTGTGATTCTGATAGGAGTGATCGGCACCATCAACCTCGGCATATTCCCAAACGCCATCATCGCCCTCGCCTCGCACTGACTAGCTGCTAGGGTAGAAAATGTGCTTTTGCATGGTTGCAATCCCTGCAAAGAGGTATAATCCCTTGCTAAATACAAACGACTAACGAGGCAGGCTGGCGTTATGAAAATGCATCATCTGGACAAAGAAAAAGTAGAAGCAGTCATGCAGAAGGTGAAAGAAGTGGTCGATTCGGGACAATACCCACCCGACACTATTGAAGTAATTTTTAAACTCTCGGGAGTAGATGGAGAAAAGTTCCTAGAATGCAAAGCCCACCCCATTCAAAAAGAAAAGGTAAACTTCGAAATTGACCCGGAAAAAGGCATGCGCTTCTTTGATCCGTTTAACTTTTTCACCCGCGGAATCTATAAGGATATGGACGGTCTGACCATCTGGACCACAGACAACCTTAAGGAACCTTGGGAATACGACGACAACCTCCCCAATCCATAAAAAAAACCCTGCTCCTTTTGGCGCGGGGGCTTTAATAATTCAACACTTTCCCCTCTTTAGCTTTTTTCTTGGTCTTTGCTAAAGTCGTAGGACCCTTTTCGCGGGAGAGAAGCTGTAAAGCTATCGGCCGCGTCTTTCATGGCTTGGTCTTTGGCCTCGCCCTCTTCCTGAGCTTTCTTACGAATCGCGGCTTCTTTTTCTTCTTCGGTCATATCTTCTTCGGCTTTGCCCTCTTCAACCTGGGCAACCTGCTCACCCTCTTCAACCTGAGCAGCTTCTTCATCTTCCTGCGCTTCTTTCATGGAAGATTTGAAGTTTTTAATACTGCGCCCAAAAGCACTGCCGATCTCGGGAAGTTTCCCCGCACCAAAAATAATCATAATGATGATTAGAATGACCATCAACTCAGGAAAACCAATTCCCATCATAATTCATACCCTCCTAGTATTTAACAATAGGTAACTATCCACCTATAGAAACGATAATTTGAATAGAAGGAACTCAGTCTATCCTTTTTAGACGAAGAATTACAAGGGGAAACGTCCCCGATTGAGGAAAGACAGAGAGATCTCAACCTGTTCGAAGAGAATCTATCCCCTTTTTATAGTCTGTCGCATTAAAAACTGCCGATCCTGCGACCAACACACCAGCCCCTGCCTGCACGATCTCTTCGGCATTATCGGGATTGATGCCGCCATCGACTTCCAGTGCAATAGTGTTTTCGTAGTGGCTTATGATTTCACTCAGGTTCTGGATTTTATCCAGCATGGATGGAATAAATTTCTGCCCCCCAAACCCAGGGTTGACGGACATCAGCAACACTAGGTCAATCTCATGCAAAACCTCCTCCAGCGAAGAAAGAGGCGTGGCTGGATTCAACACAACCCCTGCCATCACATCTTTTTCTTTGATCGATTGAATGGTGCGATTCAGATGCGGACAGGCTTCAACATGAACAGTGATAATATCGGAACCTGCGGATATGAAATCGCCAATATAACAGTCAGCGTTTTCAATCATCAAATGCACATCCAATGGCAGTTCAGTCACTTTTCGGACAGCTTCCACCACCGCAGGTCCAATAGTGATATTGGGCACAAAATGACCATCCATGACATCCACATGAATCCAGTCGGCTCCCGCCTGTTCCACCGCTTTAACCTCATCCCCCAACCGAGAAAAATCCGCAGAGAGGATAGAGGGTGCGATGAGTACCCCGTCGTTCTTCTCGGTCATTGTTGGATCAACCTCCATTGAGAAAATAAATCGACCCGAAGCATAACACAAGCAGACACACCGTTCCATTTTTATAAGATGGCAAAGCCTCTGGCACTCAATGGCTTCTTTCATTATAATGATGGACTTTACATCTACTATTTTAAAGCCTATGCAGACTATGCTCAAAAACCTCCGTGAGAAAATCAAGCGCCTCTTAATGCAGGATCACAATATGCTGCTACTAGCCGCAGTGATTGGATTCCTGGCCGGGCTGGCATCGACCCTGTTTCGCTGGCTAATCGGATTTTTTGGGGATGCTTTCTCTTCAGAGGGGTTGTCATGGATTGGAATAACCGGCTCTGCGATTCCTTTTCTGTTACCGCTCATGCCGATGATAGGCGGGATTATTACCGGCATTATCTGCCATTTTTTCCCCGATGCTGTAAAAGAAAACGGAGTACACCGGGTCATGCATGCAGTCGCCATGAAAGCTGGGAAAATACGCAAACGCACCTTGCTGACCTGTTCCACCACATCGGCAATCACCATTGGTTCCGGCGGTTCCGCAGGGCGCGAGGGACCTACCGTGCAGATCGGCTCGGCAGTGGGGTCGGCTCTGGGTAATTTGTTCCACCTTTCTCATGAACGGGTTCAGGTCTTGGTCGGCTGTGGTGCAGCGGCAGGAATCGCCGCCTCATTCAATGCCCCTTTAGCCGGAGTTATATTTGCTCTTGAGATCATCCTCACGGACTTTACCATCCACACATTCAGCCCCATCGTCGTTGCATCTGTCATTGGTACGGCGACTGGTCGTGCGATGGAGGGCAACGAAATCACTTTCCACGTGCCGGTTCATGAATTGGTCAGTTATTCTGAAATTATTTTTTATTTATTCCTGGGGCTCCTTTGCGGAGTGGTTTCAAAATTGTTCACTTTTACCTATTTCAAGGCTCATGATATTTTTGACAAAAAAGTCCGTCTTCCAAAGCCTTTGAAGCCTGCTCTCGGTGGGCTGATCATTGGGTTCATCTCTATATTTTTTCCGGCGGTCCTGGGTAACGGCTACGAGTTTATGGAAAAAGCCTTGGCTGGAAATCTTGTCTGGGGGCTGGCGTTCGTACTGATCTTTTTGAAAATCATCAGCACCTCCGTAACTCTAGGCTCGGGAGGACTGGGAGGAGTTTTTGCACCTTCTTTATTTATCGGGGCCATGCTGGGCTCGGCCTATGGCACTCTGGTGCACAGCATCAACCCAAACTTCACCGCTTCGCCGGAGACTTATGCGCTGGTGGGAATGGGGGCCGTAGCAGGAGCGGTAATGCAAGCGCCCCTGACCAATATTCTGATGCTGTTTGAGTTGACTAACGATTACACCATCATCTTACCGATCATGATCACCTCCATTGTTTCGGCCTATACCTTTCGCGCGTTCGATAAAAACTCGATTTATATTCAGAAACTTCTGAAGGAAGGCATCAACATCAAACATGGCCGGGAAGTTTCTATCCTCAACTCCATCAAGGTGAATGATGTTTTAAGCACGGACGTCACGACCATCCCTGAAAACACGCCATTCAGGAAAATTCTGGAAACCATTTCATACTCCAAAAACTTTTATTTCCCTGTAGTGAACAGTCAGGGAGAGATGTCCGGTATTTTATCATTCCACACGGTTCGGGAAATGATTTTTGAAGAAGAACTAGGCAACTTGGTGGTCGCCAACGATTTAAAAGTCGAACCTGTCATGACCCTCACGCCGGAAAACAATCTCAACGAAGCCATGGAAATGTTTGCCAAGCTTGATGTGGAACAGCTTCCCGTAGCCCGACAGAATGATCCTAAACGAGTGACCGGAATGGTCAACCGAGGCGAAGTGATCGCCGCTTACAACCGCGAAGTACTAGTCTCCGGATTCGACCAGTAAAGCTCTGATGCCTCACTCCCTCACCTCCCGAATCTCCCAAACCTATTCAACTTTCCTTCTCTGTTTATTTCTTTCCTGCGCCGGTTGCGGCAAGCCTGAATCGTCGGTCCACCGGAGATCGCAGTTTTTGATGGGTACTCTAGTCGAAATTTCTGTTTATGAAAAGGATGAAAACAAAGTCCAACCTGCTATTCAGAATGCTTTCAACGAAATCCAACGGTTGGAAGGACTGATGAGCACCCATATTCCGGACTCAGAAATTTCTAAAATTAATAGGGCCGCAGGAATCGGCCCAGTACCTGTATCTCCCGAGGTATTCGAGGTGATCAACCGAGCTCTCTATTGGGCTGAACTAACAAATGGAACTCTGGATATAAGCATAGGCCCGGTTCAGGAGCTTTGGAGGTTCGAGGACGAACACCCTTCCCTGCCCGACAAGAACGCTCTTAAGCAGAGGCTCTCAAAAGTGGGTTACGGTAAAATTTGGTTAGAAAACCAGACGGTATTTTTAACCGAAAAAGGAATGCGCCTTCATCTCGGTGCCATCGCTAAAGGATACGCTGTGGACCAGGCTATAAATATTTTGCAGAAAAAAAATATTCATCATGCTTTCATCAATGCGGGAGGTGACTTGAAAACCCTCGGCAACAGACCTGATAAAACAGCTTGGAAAATAGGCCTGCAACATCCCAGAAAGCCTGAATCAATCCTGGCATCCTTTTCCCTTTCAGGGAAAGCTGTCGCCACTTCTGGAGATTATCAGAAATATTTTGACCATGAAGGAACGCGCTATCATCACATTCTGAACCCAAAAACAGGATACCCTGTCACCGGTGTGATGTCCGCGACAGTCGTTACCGATACCGTGATGGATGCAGATGCCCTTTCCACAGCCTTGTTCGTCATGGGCGCAAAAAAAGGATTGGCTTTCATCGACTCCCTGAAAAACACCGAAGGACTCCTCATCGATCAGGACAAGGCTCCTCACTCGTCCCAGGGCATGGAGGGTTTAGCGGATTTCTCCCTTGAAAGTTTCAAAGAGAACCTCAGCTAAAGTTTGGAAGGAGAAAAACGTCTTAACAAAAGAGAGTTGACAACTACTGAAACAGAACTCAAAGACATGGCCACAGCGGCAAACACAGGTTTCAAGAGGATACCATAAAAAGGGTACAGTATCCCCGCCGCAATAGGAATTCCCAGCACATTATAAAAGAAAGCCCAGAAAAGATTCTGCCGGATTTTTGTGAAGGTCTGCCGACTCAGCTCAATGGCCTGAGGCACAGCCTGAAGGTCGGAAGTAACCAGAGTTATGTCGGAAGCCTCCATCGCCACATCCGTACCGCTTCCAAAAGCAATGCCAACGGTCGATTCGGCCAACGCAGGGGCATCATTGATTCCATCGCCCACCATTGCAACCTTGTGCCCTTCTGCTACCTGTTTTCTGATTTCATCCCTCTTTCCCGAGGGTAGAACCTCGGAAATCACATCATCAATGTCCAACTGCCAAGCGACCGCTTCTGCGGTTTTCCGATTATCACCTGTCACCATCATCACTCTCAGGCCCATGCTTTTTAGACGTTGAACACATTCTTTGGCATGCGGCTTTAATTTATCAGTGGTGGTAACGATACCCTCAATCTTTCCATCAACACTTAATATCATTGGCGTTTTTCCCTGCCCAGCCAGCTTTTCCAATTCGCCGCTCATAGAGGAAAAATCAATTTGCTGTTCCTGCATTAATTTAATATTGCCCAGAAAAACATTTTTACCGTCTATTTTCCCCTGCACCCCGAAACCGGGCAGAGCCTCAAAATCAGTAACTGTTTCGAACCTGAGGTTGTGCTTTCTCGTTTCAGCAACTACTGCCTGAGCTAAAGGGTGCTCCGACTTTTTTTCCAGAGAGCCGGCCAACACCAGCAAACGTTCCGCACCCAACGTAGCTGTAGGAGACAAAAGCACATCAGCCACTTCCGGTTTGCCGCAGGTGAGGGTTCCCGTTTTATCAAACACAATCGTATCCAGTTTTTCAGCCTGCTCCAAAGCCTCCCCGCCTTTGATCAGGATGCCCATCTCCGCACCCTTTCCGGTTCCGACCATGATCGCCGTAGGAGTGGCAAGACCCAAGGCACAAGGGCAGGCAATGATCATGACAGAAATGAAAATCATCAAAGCAAAAAGAAACGGTGTAGTTGGCAAGGAGGCCAACGAATCTCCGAGTCCCCACCAGAATGCGAAAGCCAAAAGAGCCAAACCAATCACCACTGGCACAAAAATTCCGGCAACTTTGTCCGCAAACCTTTGCACAGGCGCTTTCGATCCCTGCGCCTGTTCCACTAGTTGAATGATCTGTGCCAGTACAGTGTTCTTGCCCAGCCTGGTCGCGCGCATTTTAAAAAATCCGGTTTTGTTGAGACTAGCCCCGATCACTTTATCGCCAGATTTTTTTTCTACCGGAACACTCTCGCCAGTCAACATCGACTCATCAATGGAAGACTGCCCCTCAATCAAAACTCCATCCACGGGAATTTTCTCCCCGGGCCGGACCAATACCACATCTCCCGCGACCATATCCTCCACACTGATTTCAAGTTCTCTGCCCTCTCTTTCAACATGGGCGGCTTTAGGTTGGAGTTCCATTAACTTTTTGATCGCTGAAGAAGCGCTATGCTTGGCACGCAATTCCATCCAACGTCCCAGCAGGACAAGCGTGATGATCATGACCGAGGTATCGAAATAAACTTCGGAAAATTTTGCCCAGACAGGGAAAATGCTGACCCATGCACTGTAGAAATAAGCTGCCGAAGTGCCCACGGTAATCAGAGTGTTCATATCCGCATAACCATGACGTAATCCGTTCACCGCCCCCCGGTAAAACTGCCCGCCTCCATAAAACTGTACCGAAGTAGCCAGAATGAACAAAGTAACATTCAACGCTTGCAATTGAATACTGAACAAAGATACACCCTGCATCGAAAGAAATATGATCATCGCACTGGTCAGCCCGCTAAAAATCAATTTCAGTTTAAGTTTGGCAAGGTTTTTAAGGTAACGCTCTTCATCCACTTCAGGTGAAACATCTTGAGATTTTTCAGGCAAAAGGCGGTAACCAACTCCCTCTAAAGCTGATCGCAAGCTTTCAAAATCAATCAGAGCCGGGATGCAATCGACCATCACCTGTTCGGTAGCCAGATTCACATCGACGGCACGGACCCCTGGTAAGGCTGAAAGTTTATTTTCAACCCGGGAGACGCAAGCGGCACAGGTCATGCCTTCTATGGGAAACACTGTACTTTTCCGGGGAACTTCAAACCCAAGTCTCTCGATGGTCACGGGGAACTGGTTGGCAGATATCTTTTGCGGGTCAAACTCGATGGTCGCTGCTTCCGTAGCAAAATTGACATGGGTAGAAACCACCCCGTCCAGTTCGCCAACCTTCTTTTCGATACGTGCCGAGCAACTGGCGCAACTCATGCCTTTAACCGGCAAGGTTATGTTGTCTTTGTTTCTGGATTTAAAACCTATCATGGCGAACCTAGATTAAGAAGGAACAAGTGGTTAGAAAGCATGTCAACTCATTAATTATAACAGTTAAGAAATCGTTATCCAAAACGTTCTAAAATTTCAGAGGGTAAATTCCGGAAAATTATTCACTGGTTCCGGTTTGAGGTATAAATGGTGGGCTAATTTCTTCGATGTCTTATTGGGCTAGGTGGTCGTGTAAACCGTTATTATTCGCAGAAAGAGAAGACACTCTTCCCCGGCATCTGTTGCCGGTACATTGCTACCGCTTTATGCCGCCACCATTGAGGGAACCATCATTACTACAACCGGCTAAGTCTGAAATAATCGTAATGGACATCATGATCCTCATGATTACGAGTACATCAATATCATTATATTTTTCTTTTGACCTAATTGAGAATCGTGATTGTTTGTTGAGGATAACAAGGATAGCAACTGACAGGATTAAGTGGCCAACAAGGCCGGCACCTCCCAGAGTTACGTAGCCAATAAACCCACCGGCCACACAGAAGAGAAGCAACACGTTTTCCAAAGCATTTCTGCAATATGACATTTTATTTACCGCTGAAAAGGGTTTTCAGGGTAACCACTCCATAACCGATGAGCATGAGGGCGATCAGTCCGCTGGAAAATGAGTTCTGGCTCATGGCACTGGTGAACACAAAAATACCCACTGCACTTAAAATCATACCAAGGATAAAAAAACCGAATGTGCGATAGATCGGGGTTTTACTTTCCAGAGTACCGCGTTTCTGTTTGAGTTGCCACCGCCAACGAAGAATGTAATAGGTCTGGCAAACCCAATTGAACAATCCACCGTTCTCAACCAGACTGGTGCGACAGTATATGCACTGGGTATCTGTATTACGACTGGGGAACCCGCAATTCAGGCATATTTTATTGTCCTGACTTTGATTTAAAATTACGGATTCTTTTTTAGGCTTATCCATCAAACAACTCCTCGGAAGGAGGATCATTGTGACGCTGTGCTTGTGATATTCTTCCCTAACCTTCGCCCGCCCTGCAAAAGCAACTTTTTTTATCTCTACAGCCAATGAGAGGCTCTCCGCAAGGGTTAAATTTTTTGGATGCCCTTAAAAACCACAGTTTTCAAGTATGTTTAGATTTTATTACTTATAAATTACCCTGTCAATCTCCATCGCTGGGCATAAATTCAGCCCTGCACAGATCTATTATTCGTGATTGAACTGGAAGGCCCGATTGCCTATAATCCAGTTCCCATTTCCTGAAATTAAAGACTCCATTGTAATGAGACAGATTCTCTTCATCCTTTTATCACTTTGTATGGTTTCGCCCGGTTTTACCGCTCCTTCTTCTGAAGAAATGGCGCTGATTCCTGCTGGAAAATCTCAAATGGGGAACCGCAAATCCCTGCTGGAACTCAAACCTCATGATTTATTCAACACCGACAGGCACACCTTGGGCCCGGAAAACCCAGCTCATGAAATCTATCTTGATGCGTTTTACATAGATATTTATGAAGTGACTCACGAAAAGTATAAAAAATATGCCGAAGCGACCGGAGCCCCAAAACCCCAGAGCTTGGATAACCCAAAGTTTAACGGTAACCAGCAGCCGGTGGTCGGTGTTTCCTGGAAGGAAGCCGTGGCCTATTGCAAATGGAGTGGGAAAAGGCTTCCAACAGAAGCTGAATGGGAAAAAGCGGGCCGAGGCAAACGCCCGGTCAAATACCCTTGGGGAGATTCTCCACCCGATTCAGAAAAACTGAACTATAACGAAGAGAAGATGCAAACCACCCCGGTAGGCTCCTATGAAAAAGGCAAGTCGGATTATGGCATCTATGATCTTTCCGGCAATGTTTCTGAATGGGTTCATGACTGGCATTACCCGGAATACTACCTGTTTTCTCCAAAAGAAAATCCGCAGGGCCCAGAAAAAGGGAAATATAAAATCATTCGCGGGGGAAACTGGAGAAATAATGCCGACGATGTTGACTTGACCTACCGCAATGCCACCACACCCCGCATGAAGAGTAACGGTGTAGGATTTCGTTGCGCTAAAAGTGCTTCCTGATAAAACACTCCAGAAGATCAACGAACTTTATAATTAAAGGCCCTTGAGTCGAGTGAGAATTCTATCGAGCAGAAGATCGGCAATTTCCCGCTTCGGTTTCAGAGGAAGGTTTTCTATATTTTCTTCACGGTCGATGATCGTCACCTGATTGGAGTCGGATTGAAATCCAATTCCCGGTGCACTGATATCGTTGGCAACAATTAGGTCAAGGTTCTTTTTTTTTAATTTCTCGAGAGCGCTCTCTACCAGGTTCTGACTTTCCGCCGCGAAGCCCACTACCAGCTTGCCTGAATTGCGTTCAGCTACTTCCAGCAAAATGTCTGTGGTCGGAACCAGCTTGAGAACCAGGCCCTCATCCCCCTGTTTTTTAATTTTTTCCTTTTCCAGTTTTTCTGCGGCAAAATCTCCCACAGCAGCAGACATCACCAGAACATTGCAGCTTTCAAGATGTTCCTGAACCAAAGCATTCATTTCGTCCGCTCTTTTACAGGGTTTAAAGTCCACATCCAGCGGTGGCTTTAAATGAGTCGGGCCACTAATGAGAACCACTTCCCCTCCCCGCGCCTTGACTTGCTCCGCCACAGCGTAACCCATTTTCCCCGAAGATGGATTAGACAGGTATCGCACAGGATCGATGGCTTCATGGGTAGGCCCGGCTGTAATGAGAAACCGTATACCGGTCAAGTCAGCACGTTGGTTAAAATAACCTCTGACTTTATCGAGAATAACTTCGGCATCAGCCAAACGCCCAGGGCCTATCACCCCGCAAGCAAGTTCCCCACTTTCAGGATCGACAAATTCCACACCTCTGGATTTCAGCAGAGCAATATTTTCTTTTAATGCAGGGTGCCCCCACATCCCTTCGTTCATGGCTGGGGCAACCAGCACCGGTCCTTTAAACGCCAGATGCGTGCATGACAAAGCGTCATCGGCAAGACCATGCGCCATTTTGGCCAGAGTGGAGGCGGTAGCCGGAGCTACAACCAGCAGGTCGGCATTCTCGGCAATACGGATGTGCTCCATCGGATTTTGCGCATCAAACAACGTGTGATAAACTGGATGCTTGGAAAGCGCCTCAAAAGTCAACGGGGTCACAAACTGACCGGCATTAGCACTCATCACAACCCTCACTTCGGCCCCTTCTTTTATCAAAAGTCGTACCAACTCTACAGCCTTGTAGGCAGCTATACCGGCCGAGACACCCAATATAATCTTTGCGTTTTTCATAGTCCGATTATAAGTATTAATTCTGGAGCAATCAATATTTTTAGACGACCAGGGCGATTGACTTCCCGCTCTTCATTTCATAAAGTATTGTCATTATTCCCTGCAGGGATTTAGTTGCCCCCAACACTCTCACTATACTTGATAAATACCCAACGAGGAAAAGTTCAGGATTGCTATTCGCATTCCAGAAGTGTTTTATGTACTCAAGAACCATGAGTCGCGTGAACCAGACAGGTTTGTAACCGAAGCAGAGTTGATAAAAAAACATCAGTCGAATGAAGAAAGCGATGAACATGTTTTAGAAGAGGTTCAATTGAGACGCGACCAGATAGACGCTATTTGCCGGACCCTTAAATCAGAATTCACGACCGAGACAAAAAATATAACTTCATTCAAAATTTATGTTCATGATCTGGAATCTAATTCCCGGAAAACGACCATACAGGAAGCTAAAAACTTTCTTCAAGAAATGAGAGATATTGAGAAGAATTATAGAGGCAGTGATGTGTCTAATTTTTTTCTGGATCACTGGGTCCGATATGGGGAAAATCTTTATTTCATTTTAAAAAGCATTGATCTCGCAGGAATCAGGGTGGTGTGGGACAGTAGTCTGCTCGAGCGCCTAACCGACGAGCAAAAAATCGATATATATCTCGAAACCTTTGAGACTTCAAAATAAAAAACCCACCCAGGGAATTGGATATATATGAAACTAAAAATCCTTTTAGTCTCCGCAGAAGTCCACCCTTTCGCTAAAACTGGAGGTCTGGCAGATGTCAGTAGCGCATTGCCCTCGGCCCTAAAAAAACTTGGGCACGACATCCGGGTCATCATGCCAAAATACCCCTGCACTGTCAAAGCCGGACGAAAAATACAATCTCTCAAGGTCGATCTGAAGCTGTCCGGCTTCAAAGAGAAAGGAACCCTGTTTGAATCTGACCTTACTGGTGGAGTTCCGGTTTATTTAATCAAGCATAACGGGTACTTTAACCGGAAGCATATCTATGGCGAACCCGGTACGGATTACCCCGACAGTGCGGAACGGTTTTCTTTTTTTCCAGGACTGTTCTGGAAGCGGTCAAAAGTCTGGACTTCAAACCGGACATCATTCATTGTAACGACTGGCATACCGGACTGATCCCGGTTTATCTCAAATCGCTTTACCGTAAAGACCCATGGTTTACCCATACTAAAACCATTTTTTCAGTCCACAATTTAGGTTATCAGGGCAACTTTCCCCCTTCCCACTTAAAAGTAACCGGGCTGGATAAGTCTTTGTTCCGGGAAGACGGCATTGAATTTTACGGCCAGATCAGTTTTTTAAAAGGTGGACTGATTTTTGCCGACACACTGAGCACAGTGAGTCCCGCCTACAGCCAGGAAATCCAAACTGCGGAACTAGGTTTTGGTATGGAAGAAATTTTTCAAAAACGTTCCGACCACCTGCATGGAATTTTGAATGGCGTCGACTATACCATCTGGAACCCTAAAACCGACCCACTGATTGCGGCTAATTATAGTCCCAAATCTCTGTCGCAAAAAAAGCAATGCCGTGAAGACCTGATAAAAATGTTTTCCCTCCGACTCAACAAAAAGACACCTATTCTCTGCATGATCACCCGGCTGTCAGAACAAAAGGGAATCGACCTGATCATGGAAGCCAAAAACACACTCGACAAGCAGGATGTGTCTTTATTAATTCTGGGAACAGGCTCGGCCCAATACGAATCCTTTTTCAAGCAATGGAGCCGGGACCGGCCTGACCGCATCGCCACAGCATTGAAGTTCGACGAATCTCTGGGGCATCGTATTCTAGCTGGCAGTGACATACTCCTCATGCCATCCCATTATGAACCTTGCGGACTCACCCAGATGTATGCCCTGAAATATGGCACGGTTCCTATCGTTCGGGCCATCGGCGGCTTGAAAAATTCTGTTCAGAAATTCAGCATTAAAACGGGAAAGGGCACGGGGTTCAAATTCAGCATCCCACAGGAAAAAAGTTTCCTGAAATCTCTACAAAAAGCCTTATCCTGTTTTGCCCAAACCAAGATTTGGAAAAAGCTAATGCTAAATGGGATGGCAAAAGATAATAGTTGGGAATCTTCCGCCAAACAGTATTTACGTCTTTACCGAAAATCCCTCAGACACACAGGAAGGAGTCTCATTCAATGACCGAAAGCAGTCTCGGCATGGAAGTTCTTCAGGAAGTTACCCGGATCACCAACTCCACTCTGGAACTGGATGAGACTCTGAAGAAAATCATTTCGGTAATTAAGAATAAAATGCATATGGATGCCTGCGCTATATACCTGATCAATGAATCGGACAGACTCCTGCATCTGAAAGCCTCCATGAGCCTTCCTGACGAAGCCAGCTGCATTAATCTGGAAATAGGACAGGGGGTAACAGGCTGGGTCGCCCAACATGGAATGTCTCTAATCTTGAGTGAAGCCATGCAGGATCCTCGGTTCGTCTATTTCCCGGAGATCGAAGAAGAAAAATTCAGCTCTATGCTTTCTGTGCCGATTCTTGCCAACTGCCCGCCTCTGGGTGTCATCAATGTTCATAGCATTGAAAGAAGGGTATTCAGTCTGAAGGAAACCTCTGTCCTAGAAACGATTGCCGGTCAGGTCACGGGTTGTTTGAGAAACGCTATTCAGTTCCACCAAAACCAGATGACTTTAAAGGAAACCAAGATTCTGTATGACATCAGTTTGGCGGTTCAATCCACTCTTAAACTGGAGCACGGACTGTGGATCATCCTCAGTGCCATCACCATGGGAAGTGCAGGAGGGTTCAACCGGGCCATGCTGTTCACCCTCGACGAAAAAAACCGGCGGCTTCAGGGGGTTATGGGCTTGGGCCCAGATTCACAGGAAGATGCAGTAAGAATCTGGACTGAATTGGATAAAAAAAAGGCGATTTACTGCAATGGGTCATCAATGAAGCCCAGCGCGAATTACACAGGGACTCCCCCTTCCACGACTTTATCTGCGGGTTAAACTATCCGGTCACTGCCAACAACAATATTATTTCAGAAACCGTACTGCAAAAAAAAACATTCAATATTACAAAAGCCAAAGAACATCCGCTCGTCAGTCAAGAGTTCATCAATGCTCTAGGCGTAGACTCCTTCGCTACCGTCCCTCTTATCGCGCATGAAGAAGTACTGGGAGTCATTCTGGTCGACAATCGTTACGACCAAAAACTCATCACCAAAGAAAACCTGCGGTTCTTGACACGGTTTACCATTTACGCTAGCTGGGTCATCGAAAATTCCAGGCTTTTTTCCAAACTGCTAGACACCAACCGCGAATTACTTTCTATGAAGGAACAACTAGTCCAGGCGGAAAGACTATCGGCTCTGGGAGAAATGGCCGCAGAAGTCGCCCATGAAATTAAAAACCCTTTGGTTTCCATTGGCGGATTCGCTCGCAGGTTAAAAGATAAAATGACCCACCTTACGCAAAAGTGGAAGGACAATGACAATATAAAATCGGCCGCCAATTATTCCGAAATTATTTCCAGCGAAGTGGATCGACTTGAAAGGTTGCTCAAAAACACCTTGATCTACTCCAAATCCGGCGCACTTGAAACAGAAGAGTCCCAACTCAACAAATTGATTGAAGAAACCCTCTATCTATTTAAATCAGGACTCTATGAAAAAAATATTAATCTGGTGACCAACCTGCAGACAGAACTTCCATTATTGAACCTTGATCAGCAAAAAATCAAACAAGTCCTAATAAACCTGTTCTATAACTCCCTCGAATCTCTCTCTTTAGTCGGGTTGCTAAAAGTTGAAACCCTTCAGGAAGAATACGCCCAGAAGCAGAAAATGATCACAGTACGGGTTGAAGACACAGGAGGAGGCATTCCCAAAGAAATTTTTGAAAACATTTTCAATCCCTTTTTCACCACCAAACATACAGGAACTGGGCTCGGACTTTCCATCTGCCGGAAAATCATAGAAAGCCACGGTGGAACAATTCGGGTGGAAAACCAATTAGGTAAAGGGATTACCGTCTATCTCCATTTACCATTGCAAAGCAGCCCCGATTATTATAAAAACTAGTGTCCTCTGTCATGTTAAATCCATTTTGTTCTTTTTTCAGAATTATTGACCTGAATCTAACAAAGAAAAACTAAACATGGAAAATATCCTCGTTGTCGATGACGAACAAAATATCAGGTTCCTGTATAAGGAGGAACTTGAAGATGAAGGTTATCAAGTTTCAGTGGCCACCAACGGCGAGGAAGCCTTGGAAATGTTAGCTAAGAAGGTTCCAGACCTCATTATTCTGGACATCAAAATGCCTGGAATAGACGGCATTGAAGTCATGCGTAGAATCAAAGATGAAAAGGGAAATATCCCCATAATTCTTTGCTCTGCTTATGGCCAGTACAAGCAGGACTTTAGAACATGGGCCTCGGATGCCTATGTGGTTAAATCTGCGGACCTCACGGAACTAAAACTCACCATCAAGGAGATTTTCAATCAGCTAAAAGCAGATTGATTTAGAATAAAATGACCAATCTAACCATCGAACCCAGATTCATTGCGATTGAAGGTGCCATCGGCGCGGGCAAAACATCTCTGGTCAACCTTATTGAACAACAGTATGGAGCCCGAGTGATTCTGGAAGAGAATGATTCCAATCCCTTCATCGCAAAATTTTATGAGGATCAAGAAACCTACTCCTTTCAAACCCAGATTTTTTTTTTACTGAGCCGTTACAATCAGTATATGGAGTTGGCACAGAGAGACTTGTTCAACTCTGTTGTTGTGATCGACTACCTGTTTCAACGCGACAAAATATTTGCCAAACTCAACTTGGAAGACCACGAGTATCGACTGTATGATCAAATCTTCAACCTGCTCGGCCCCAAAGCCCCGAAACCTGATTTAGTCATTTTTTTGCAGGCCAGCGCCGAAGTGTTGCTGGAGAGAATCTCCAAAAGAAACCGGGATTATGAAGCTTTTATGGACCCTGACTACCTTGATTCGGTGAACAAGGCTTTCAATAATTTCTTTTTTTACTACTCCGAGACACCGCTTTTGGTCATAAATACCAATGAGATCGACTTTGTAGAAAAAAAATGTGATATGGAGGAGTTGATTAACAAGATCAACAGCCATAAAATAGGTAGAGAATATTATAACCCGCTTGGATCCTAACAGACCGGGACGGAGTAAGCTTCATAAATCAAGGCGGACGTAATTCGAGGACCCCACTGGCGGCCTCAAAATTTTTAACTGTGTCCTCCTTAAATGCTATGCTTCTCCCACGGCATTTGCCGTTGGTTTCGTTTATTGAACCCCCTCCGTTTGGTCAAGCCTTATCCTTATAAAAGATCATGGATAACAGGCCTGTCACTGTCCCTGAAATTTCAGGGAGAAAAAATTCAGGGAAAAAGATCACCGCCCTAACTGCTTACGATTACAGCTTCTCAAAACTCCTTGATACAACAGATTTAGACATTATTCTGGTGGGAGATTCCTTAGGGATGGTTTCCCTCGGTCATGAAAACACCTTGGCGGTAACTATGGAAAACATGATCGACCATACCCGCGCTGTCAAACGGGGTACTCAACGTGCCTTGGTGGTAGGAGATATGCCTTTCATGTCTTATCAGGTTTCCGTGGAACAAGCGGTCACAAACGCCGGCCGCCTGATTCAAGAAGGTGGAGCATCTGCCATTAAACTCGAAGGAGGAACCCGCATGGCAGACCGGGTGCAGGCGATTGTTCAGGCGGGGATTCCCGTCATGGGCCATGTTGGCTTGACCCCGCAATCTGTCCATCAGTTTGGTGGCTATAAAGTGCAAGGTAAAAACTACCTCGACTCTCGGCAAATCAGGCAGGAGGCGCACAATCTGCAAACCGCCGGCATCTTTGCTCTGGTTCTGGAGGGCATTCCCGGCGAACTGGCAGAAGAAATCACGACCGAACTAAAAATACCCACCATCGGTATTGGGGCCGGCTGTAAATGTGACGGACAGATTCTGGTGCTTCACGACCTGCTCGGACTGAATCAAGACTTCGTGCCCAAATTTGTAAAACAATACGCCCAACTAGCGGACAGCCTGAAGAACGCGGTTTCCAAATACATTCAGGACGTTAGGAGCGAAACATTTCCGGGACAGGAACACACTTATCATTCAAAACAAGGCAAACTCAAACAAGTCAATGATGAAGACTAAAACTAAATCCGGGTCCAAAGTTCTACAAAAGGTTACTTCCATTTCCGAAATGAAAGAGGCTTCTCTATCATTAAGAAAACAGAACCTGACTATCGGGTTTGTGCCAACCATGGGGTGCCTCCATGCAGGCCATTTAAATCTGATTAAAAAATCACTGGAAACCTGCGACCGAACCGTGGTCAGTATTTTTGTGAACCCGACTCAGTTTGGTCCCAACGAAGATCTCGACACCTACCCGCGCCCGTTGGAGAATGACATCGAGAAACTGGAGGCTATAGGGGTCGACATTCTGTTTCACCCGACCAAAGAGGAGATGTATCCAGAAACCTATAAAACCTATGTAGAAGTGCGGGACATCACCGAACAGTTATGCGGCAAAAATCGGCCCGATCTTTTTAAGGGAGTCAGCACAGTAGTATTAAAACTCTCCAATATCGTCCAGCCTCATAACGCTTATTTTGGCGAGAAAGACTGGCAGCAACTTTCCGTCATCGAGACTCTAGTTGAAGATTTAAACCTTGATATTGTCATCGTCCGTGTACCTACTGTAAGGGAAGCCGATGGTCTTGCCATGAGTTCCAGAAACCGGTATCTGTCGCCTCAGGAGAGACAGACTGCATTGTCTTTATCGCGTTCCCTCCAGCAGGCCCAAGACAGTATTCGTCAAGGAATCGCTTCGGCAAAAGCAATCAGAGGTTCAATTTGGCAATGCCTGTCCGAAAGAGGAGGAACAGAAATCGACTATATTTCCATTTGCGACCCGGAAAGTTTCAGGGAAAAAGAACAAATACGTGGCAGAACGCTGATCGCCCTCGCGGTGAAGGTCGGCCCGTCACGGCTCATTGACAATTGCATTATCGAGGAATTCTGATGCAAAGAATTATGCTTAAATCCAAACTTCACCGTGCCCGGGTAACGGCAACGGAGATTGATTATGAAGGCAGTATCGCCATTGATGAAGACCTGCTGGACAGAGTCGGCATTCTGCCTCTTGAACAGGTTCATATCTATAACATTAATACTGGAACCCGGTTTATCACCTATGCCATAACTGCCGAACGAGGATCTGGATTTTTTTCAATCAACGGCGCGGCCGCTCGCCTGGCACAGATTAATGATCGCATCATCGTCGCTGCTTATGGTATGATAGATACCGAAGAAGAAAGCCATAGTGCCCAAGTCGTTCTTCTTGATGAGAGCAATAAAGTCGTCGAAGACCAATGAGTAGTTTTTAAATTTACTCAAATAGTCCCTTTTACAAAAAAGAGGTTATCTTTTGCCCGATCTTTTTATATATGCCGCTGCCGGATTCATGGTCTGGATGTGCTTGGATTGTATCCAACGCCGCGAGCATTTTGTTTGGATCATTATCATGATCATCCTCTTTCCAGTAGGAGCGGTGGCCTATTTCTTTGTCGTGAAAAACCGCACTGGTGGGGATAAAGCTGGATTCTCTCCCACTCCCATCCGTAAGGAAATTGAAACAGAAGAAACTCTGCAACTCAAGGAACTGATCGGGAAACACCATAAAGCCTATCATTATGAAAAGCTCGGGCAGGCCTATATCGAACAAAAAAAGTTTGATCAGGCCATCCCCCGGTTTGAGGAAGCCATCCAGCGCGATCCAGAAATGCTGGAAGCCCGCTATGGCTTGGCAAAATGTCTCCACGGAATGGGCAAATATGAAGAAGCCGCCGTCGCTCTGGAAAAACTCATCGCTATCGACAAGAAATACGATTACGGTAATGCAATTTTTGGCCTCGCAGAAAGCTATCGGTTATCCGGCAATGATGAAAAAGCTCTGAAAGCATACAGCGATGTCATAAACTCCTTCCACTTTTTTAAAGCTTATTACCACTACGCCCAGCTTCTCGACAAAAAAGGGGAAAAGCAAGAAGCCATCGACCACATGAAAAGCATTGTCGGCTCTTCCAAAGATCTACCTGAGTATAAACTCGAAAAAGAGCGGTTCTGGATTGATGCGGCTTATAAATTTCTAAGAAAAAATGGGATTGAGCTGGCCTGACCGGTTAAACACCCCCCCCCCCCCCGATTCAAAAATCATGACAACCCTTTCTGAAAATCTAAAAACCCTCAGAAAAAAACTACTGCACCCAGATGACTCTTTTAGAAGTCCTCGAAATCGGATTCAGGACCTATGTGAGATACGAGGTGAGGGAAAGAAACGCCGTTGGTCTCGGTCATGGTCAAACTCTCCAAACCGGGAAACGTGTCGCTCGACCGACTGCCGACCACTAAACTCCTCCAGGAAAACCTGAATACTCCCGATCAGGAAAAACCTCAAACCACCATCCATAATGCAGAAGTGATCAGCAGTGGAATTGAAGAAGGGCGGATGATGCTCAAAGGGTTTCTGAAAGATAATCTGGTAACCAACCGCAAAGAAGAACAAAAACTGATCACCCTGTCCCGCAAAGCTGACCGTAAAAACCGGGAAAAGTTCCTCTTCGACTTAGAATGGGTATTCAACAATACCCATAATAGGTCACGACTCGCTGGCGCTAAAAAAAATTTCCGCAAACTAGAAAAAGCCCAGACCGCAGTAAAACTGAAAAAACTCGCCAAAAATATCAAAAAAATAACCGTCTGCGGCTAACCGCTAGGCACGAGGCTATGATGTCTTCTTCCCTAGCCTTCATCCCCTGAATGAGCACAACATTAATAGCCTAACAACAGGTTACCTCGGCTCAAAAGAGGTTTGCCCTTGTCAAAGAAGGCTGGGGTGATTTACAACTTACAGTCAATAGTCTCGTCGTACTTTTCACTAGAAGTCAAACCCCGGCGAATATAGAAATGTTGGAAGTAATTATTTCTGGATCAGAACATCGTCCACCAGAACCCTTAGACGTTCCAGAATTAATAGAAAAGTTAACAGAATTGCCTAGTTTAATGATTTAAGGTTGGTCATCGAAAACCCTATTCAGTTTAAAATATCTAATAAGCTTAGGCTTGGTTATCCAGCTGTCATATTGCCGGATATATGCATTGCTGTTTTAGAAGCCAGGAAACAAGGAATTCTTCAAGCACAACAGTATCATATTGCGGATCGTTGTGAAATACTTGTCCCGTCTTTGATGAAAATTGGCGTTGTAGCCCTAGTTGATGATGCCGTTGGATTTGCTAAAGAACAATTTGAATTTTGAATATAGAAAATTATTCAAAGAATTCATCCAAGAACAAACGGCCCAATATGAAAAACACTTTCCAGATGAAATTTATGACATCTTTTATAAGATGTACGGATATCCAAAGTCAGCAAAGAAGAACCAGCATCCCCTGTTTTTGCAAAACTGACGCGGAAATACATTTATGAACCGCTAGCTGGGAGTGAGGGGGCTGTACTAGAAATGCTAGATGAAAAGAATCAAATAATCACTACAATATCTGGAACAAAAAAGAGGAACTATAAGCTATTCCAATTTTTAGAAAAAATAGGGAAAGACTATCTTCAACAGCATATGTGGCAGCTAATTGGGACAGGGAAAGCTTCGCCTAACAAGACTGTCTTTGACAGAAATTTTAACAGGACTTTTTCTAAAAACTTTCAAAAGGAACTATTTAACGAGCAAATAGAATAGCATACAACTTCCGGGTTAAAACTCAACGTAAAACAGGAGGCGGAAATGGTAAAAAGAATCATTTTTAAACACTACCAATTTTAATGTTGTTCAGACATCCTCTGCCAGATTAATTGGGTGCGACAATATTTTTTATATAAAAGATTTAGATATGCCCCCGTTGGGTAGTGCTATACCGATGAGACTGTGCGACCAGAAAAATGACGGGAACGCTTTCAATAAACAACTACCAGCCTTGATAGAATGGGTCTCAATACCTTAAACTAGGAAATTCCGAAATGTTTGATGTGGCATCTCGCAAAGAGGTTGACACTGAGAAAATTAGCATTACAAATGCCACTGAAATGTTTTATGACGACATTCTAAGGAATATTTTTCATTTAAATTCTTGAGCAAAATCAAGTCCCTTTAGCCCCATCAAGCAAGCCAAACCCCTTGTAGTCAATCGCTCTACCCTTGCGATATCTCTTGACCTGACCTCATGCCCAGAACCGGAACAGGTACTTTTAGAAAGAGGAAGCGCCCACCTTAAGCCAAGACAACTCTTTAGCCAGCAGAAAAAAGTTATTGCAGTCGGCCTCACGCCCAGTGGCGGCTACTTGCGGAGGAATTTTTTCAGGATATCGTCCATCTCGAACAACAGGGAGATAGGTCGTCCGTGCGGACAGGTGTAGGGCATGGAGGTTTGTTCCAGATCGGAGATAAGTTTTCTGATCTGGTCAAGGCTAAGAGTGTGGTTGACCTTGATAGCGTTACGGCACGACATCATGATTAACACATCTTCGTATTTTTCATTGAGGACATCATCATGCGCTTCTCTTGGAAGTGCTTCGAGAGTTTCCAGTAAAAGTTTTTCGTGATCGCTGTTTTTAAGAATCGCAGGAACCGACCTCAGCAAAAATTCATTCTTGCCGAACAGTTCCAGTTCCAATCCGAGATCAAGCAATCGTGGAAGGTGAGGCGTCAGTACTTCCGTCTCTTCCGGAGAAAGTTCTATGGGAAGAGGAAATAAAAGTTTTTGCACTTCTACCTTGCGGTTTTTGGCAGCACCACGAAACCGTTCATACAAAATCCGTTCATGGGCCACATGCTGATCGACAACCAGCAATCCCGGTTTGCCCTGCATGATGATGAAAGACCGATCCAACTGGCCCAGAGGCTCGAACTCTGAATAGATCAGGTTTGCAACTGGCGTCGGAGCTTTGTCGAACCAGATGACCTGCTGTGAGGTTGAATCGGCATCGGGTTTCAACATGGTCCGCAAAGCTTGTGAAAGGTCTCCCTGAGCCGGAGCATGCGACTTGTCTACCCACTGCGGTGGCCGATAGCTAGGTCGCGGTGAAAAAGGTTGTCGATGTGCCGTTACTTGTAGAGGAATGTCCGTTTCATCTCGTGCGGCTAAATCAACCTGCTGGTTTTTTTCCAGGGCCGCACGGACACCGTGAGCCACAAACTGGTGCACATCCTGTTGAAATGCGAAGCGAACTTCCGCCTTGGAAGGATGCACATTCACATCCAGTAATTTTGGGTCCATCGTCAAATAAAGGAACATCGCCGGATGCTGTCCTTTAGGCAAAAGGTGACTGTAGCCCTGCTGGGTGGCATGCCGAATGGTTTTGTCCCGCACAAAACGGCCATTAATAAAACAATACTGTGCATTCCTGTTGGAACGGGTATAAACAGGGCTCGACACAAACCCTTTCAATCGGTAATCCTCTGATTGAACTTCAACCTCCAGCAGAGATTTTGCAAGGTCGGGTCCATGCAATTCAGCAATTCGGAAATGAAGTTGATCCGTGGGCAGAGTGTTGATCACTTCTCGACCATTATGGGTTAAATGGAACTGGATATTGGGATAAGCCAGCGCCTGTTGCATAACCACTTGGGTGATGTGAGAAAATTCTGTGGAGTCCCCTTTCAGGAACTTACTGCGTGCCGGGATCACATAGAAAAGCTGGGCCACCTCAAGCGTCGTTCCCTGGGGACAGGCTATATCCTTTTCTTCCAGAATCTCCCCACCCTCCACAACGATCAACCTCCCACCCTCACTTTCGTTCCGGGCGCTGGTGCAACGCACTTTAGCCACTGACGCGATACTGGGCAAGGCTTCGCCGCGAAATCCTAATGACTGAATGCTCTCAAGGTCTTCAAACTGGGAGATTTTGCTGGTGGCATGGCGGGAAAAAGCCAAACCGCATTCCCCTGGTGTCATACCCATTCCGTTATCCATAATGCGGATTTTCTTTTTCCCGCCTTCCTCAATATCCAGCCGAATCTGGGTCGCCCCGGCATCAATGGAGTTTTCAACAAGTTCTTTGACCACGGAAGCGGGACGTTCCACCACTTCCCCGGCGGCAATCTGGTTGGCCAAATCTTCAGAGAGGACGCGAATTTGCGGCACTATTTTTTGGGAAGAAACAGACATAAAAATCTTTCAGTTCAGTCGAAGAAAGCCTCATCTTTTTTTTAAAGCAATTCGGAAACGATTGCAAGTCAATTGGTGGTATGATGGTTACGATGCAATTAAAAATACCATGCTCTATAGTAGCTACGATCTGGAAAAAGAAGTCCTAAACTTTGCCGAAAAACTAAAGTCCGGCGCTTGGGACTCGATATGTTGATCCATTTTGGCTGTAACCTGATTTTTTTGGTCGGCCAGGATTGCGCCTTTTCAGGAAATCGCTATTATTCCAATCATTCCAAATTTAACCTTCAATTGTAAAGCAAAATCAGATGACACCTTCCACAAAATACCTACCCCATTTGGGTGTTACCGCACTCATCGTTTTTCTCGCAACGGATTATTTTCAGAAGCCTGTCTCGCTCAATCCGGGAATCCTCAAAAATATAGCAGAAGAAAGCCATAAGGAGGACAGTCACAAAGAAGGTAGTCATGGAAGTGATGAAGGAGGCAACCTTTCGCAGGAAGAGCGGGAAAGTCGAATGGCAATATTCCATTACAACGAGGGAAACAAGTTTTACAAGGAAGGAAACTATACCGAGGCCATCACCCGTTACGAAAAAGCCCTGCACCATAACAAGGAGTTTAAAGAAACCCTCATCAACCTGAGCACCGCTTATATGAAAAACAAAGTATTCGACAAAGCATTGGAAACGCTTCAGACGGGTCAAAAAAAATTCCCCCAGGACCCCTTGTTCGATTACAACTTTGCCTGTTATTATTCTTTGACAAAAAACTTAGAATCAGGCCTCTTAGCCATTAAGCAGGCTGTAGAAAAAGGGTTCAAACAATTCAAACAAATGGGAAGCGATCCCGACCTTAACAACCTGAGGCAATCAGACGACTATAAAGTCTGGAAAGAAAAGTTACCCTTCGCGACCGGATTCTACGGCTCTGTCAAACAAACCTGGCCGGAATGGTCAATCTTGAGTCCCGCCTTACCACTCAACAAATCAAGCATCGGGACGCCTATCAGCTCTTTTCGCCATCCCTGAAACAGAAAATGTTCCTTCATATCTCCCTTTTGTTCAAAGTGGGTCACAAAACTGTGAATCTGTTTTCGGTCTGCTAGAACACTCGGCTCAATTTTCAATTCTTCCGATCGAATCTGCACATAGGCCGCAAGTAATTCCTCCACTCCCCGGGTCGTGGTGTGGGCATTGCTTTCCGGGAGAGCCATAAGATCCTCCTCTGGGACTTCCATAGCTCTTTCAATCGCAGACAAGATGGCTACCCCACCCTTATTCAGTTCCTTTTGGTAAAAACCACGAATTCCAGACAACGCTTTTGAATCCCTAGGAATTTTGCGAGCAATCTCCAGTAACGTTTCATCCTGAATGATGGCCTTAGCCAGACAATCTCTCTCGATCGCCTCCTCTTCTCGCCATGCAGCGATTTCCTGAAGCACCTTCAGGTTCCTGTGTTTCAAACTACGCAGATTTTTAATTTTCATGAATCGTTTCTGCGTATTCGGCAAAGCAAAAGTCTTTGGGTCTTCCCAGTCCCGGACCTCACCCTTCACCCAATCCAGACGATTCATCTTTTTCAAACGCTCGACCAGTTTGTTATACACTGGCACCAGATAGCGGACATCATCAATGGCATATTCAATCTGGCTATCGCTTAAAGGGCGGCGGCACCAGTCGGTATAGGTTTCTGTTTTATGAATCTTTTTCCCCAGAGCCTTGTAGACAATTTTCGCAAAAGAAATCTGAGTCCCCCATCCCACCAAGGCCGCAGCAATCTGGGTATCAAACACCGGAGGAATTACCTGACCGCAGAGGCGTACTAGAATTTCAAGGTCCTGTCTGGCAGCATGAAAGATTTTTATTTTTGTGGGATCTTTTAACAACTCCAGCAAGGGTGTTAAGTCTGAAAGCAGGACAGGATCAATGGCGGCAAAATGTTCTCCGCTACCCACTTGAATCAGCCCGATCCGATGAAAGTAAGTTCTTTCCCGGACAAACTCGGTATCTACTGCCAGAATTTCAGCGGACTGAAGGTTTTCACAAAATCCATTTAACTGATCTGCAGAGGTGATGTACATAAATTGACTCGGAAAACCGATTTTAACCCTTTTAAATTTTGAAAATCGGAATTATAGAAGAATGTGCTCTAGAAGAATAGGATGAAAAAATAATAGGGTCAAACCATTATCGTTCAAGGCATAAAAAATGGCACGGAACATAAGATCCATGCCATTTTTATTCAATCAAAATTCGTTAAAACATTTTTAATCAATGATCTTCCAACTGATACTCATCTTTTAAAATTTTTTTACTATCCCAGTCCGAGGATGGGCTCTCCTTATCACTAAAGTCAATCAAATTTTGTTCACCACTCTTCCAAAATCGGTTGCTTAGATTTTTCGGGGATAAAACCTTTTTCAGTTCTCCTTTGGCGTCAAAAACCTTGACTTCGTAGAACATAGCACGCTCTGCCTCCAAAAAAACGTCCTCAATGTCTTATTCTCCAGTACCCCCCCCCACTCAAAAAATAAGATTTACCCTGCAACTAACACTCACTTATAAGGTTAAGATTAATGATTGTCAAGAAAATAAAGCTAATTTTTTCAATACCTAAGCCATATTCTTCCTAGTAGATATCAGGTTCACCATTTTGTCAATTACAAACAAATTGAAAATACGACCTTATTGAACTCATCTTTACTGATATTTTTCAGGGAAATTTAACAGACATTTTAAACCGCCATCGCAAAAAATAATTTCTGGGGTCTAATTACAGCTATTACACAGGATGGGCTGTTAACTTATTGAAGGAGCTGATAATACTCAATCTACTCTATTAAGCGGAGAAGGCCATCATTAACATCAACCTTTATTCTCATAATAATCCAGCCCTGAGTGGTCTATCACCTCTTCATCCATAATAATTCTCAAGGTATTTCTAAGCTTCTCATCCTGATCAAACAGAGAGTTCACGGGTTTAAGGTCGGGTCTGCATTGGGGAGATTTAAAATAAAACGAAAGCCATTCCTGCACCCCTCTCATTCCCGCTCGTTGAGCCAGATCAAGGAATAACAACAGATCCAAAACTACAGGTGCCGCAAGAATAGAATCACGGCAAAGAAAATTAATTTTCAATTGCATTTTTTGACCCAACCAGCCCTTGATATCTATATTGTCCCACCCTTCTTTCGCATCTCCTCTTGGAGGATAATATTCGATACGGATTTTATGGTAATAGTCTCCGTAGAGATCAGGGTAAAGATCATCCTGAAGGATACTTTCCAAAACTGATCCCTTGGTAACTTCCTTGGATCGGAAAGAATCAGGATCATCCAGCACTTCGCCATCACGGTTTCCCAGTATGTTGCTAGAAAACCAGCCATCAAGTCCCAACATCCTGGATTTAAGTCCTGGCGCCACGATTGTCTTCATCAAGGTTTGCCCTGTTTTAAAATCTTTGCCTCCAATAGGAACATTATTTTTCAAAGCCAATTCCACCATAGCCGGAGTATCTACGGTTAAATTTGGAGAACCATTGGCGTAGGGAATTCTCATTTTCAGTGCCGCATAAGCATAGATCATGGAAGGGGAAATCAGAGAAAGATTGCTTTTCAAAGCAGATTCAAATGCTCCCAAAGTTTGAAACGCTTCATGATCCATACAGTCCTGATAAACTTCTGTCGATCCGCACCAACACATCACCAATCGATCCAAACCCTTTTCTTTTTTGAAAGTCTCAATATCCTTCATCAGAAGTTCCGCCAAATCCATTTTATTGGGAGCGCTCTTTATATTTGTCCCGGTAAGGTTTTTCACAAAAGAGGGGTCGAACACGGCTGACCAAGGTTTTATTTCCTCAAGCTGCTCCCTCACCAGTTCCAGTTCCTGTTTATCGATCACACCAGAAGCTAGAGCCGCCTGATAGCAGTTATCGTCATAAATATCCCATCCACCAAACACTAACTCGGTCATACCAGCGAGAGGAACGAAATCCCGAATAAATGGATATTGTGGATTATCCCTTTTACCCAAGCGGATTCGCGACATTTGCGTGACCGAGCCAATGGGTTTACTATGCCCCGAATTCACTAAAAAAACTCCAGCGATAAGCGTCGAACTCACCGCTCCCATTCCTGGCAACAAAACTCCTAATTTCCCTTTTGGCGGCGTAATTTTTTTCGCCAAGCCACTATATTTGTCGCTGGTCTCATTCATTAAAACCTATCTCCTCTCAAATTGGATCATGTGACTCTAGTGGTCGTAAAATGTGCAATCGGAAGGCCCGTGCACAAGAAGAAGGTACAACCCTGCAAGTGGCAAACTGGTTAATTCTGTGCAAGAATAGCATTCTGTAGCCTGTATTGGGTAGTTTTATTTCCCAATATAGAGGCCTGTGACGAGCGACCCATAAACTAATGGACCCACTTCGGGCAAGTTTGGTTTTTGTTTAACATTATAATACGTTTCACCTCCTAAAAGCCGCATGAGTCCAAAAGCCAACCCTCAAAATTCCGAAGCTTCGTCGCAAAGTTCATGTGGCATCCTCTACTTGCCACCTCCTCCAGAACCTTGGAAATCCTCAGAGTGGTATGCATCACCCATTGCCGGTGTGCCTTTCCTTTTAAGAAACATTCTAACTCTTCAGCGTTCAGGGCTTCATGATATAACCATCTTCATGGATGCCGGGGAAACAGAAACATTATCCCTTGCCGTTGGGAAAGATTCCCGGGTCACCGCAAAGATTCGTTGGATTGCAAAACCTGACCAGTTAAAAGAAATGTTGCAAAACCACCGGGTTCTTTTTTTCAACGGATCGACCCTTCACGACAAAAAACAGGTTTGTTCCCTTTTGGAGAATGAAGAAATAAAGGCTCCTGAAGTTTTGTCCATCAGCAACGAGCAATTGGACTCATTGATAAAAAAAATCAAAACGAATAGCAAAAAAGAATCAGGAGAACTCCTGGAAAACACACGTTCCCTTTTATATGCCTCCAGGATGGCAAATACCCATGTACAAACACAAAAGGATCTTAATGTCCTGCATGAACGATTGCTTAAAGGTTCCGGCCAAAACCATGACAGCGCCATAACCCGGCTACTATCCCGTCCGGTTTCCAGAAAACTGACCCGTTTTTTTTTAAATATGCCGATTCACCCCAACCAGATTACGCTGTTTAGTTTTGCCATGGGCTTGGGGTCAGCCCTGTGCCTTGCACAGGGAACCTACCAAACAAATATAATTGGAGGCCTCTTGTTATTATTTTCAACCTGGATGGATGGAGCAGACGGGGAAATTGCCAGATTAAAATTCATGGAAACAGAACTAGGAGGCAAGCTGGATATTGTTTGCGATAACATTGTCCACTTCTTCGTATTCGGGGCTATTGGCTGGGGACTGAGCGAGACGACAGGCGACAAAACTTATTTGTATATAGGGGGATTAGCCGCGTTTGCGAGCTTAACCTCCTTCATTCTTCTGGGCGCATCCCTTCTCAAAAAAAGCTCCACCAGACAACCAACCACTTCGCCATCGGAACCGCAGTCCTCTCTGGTCGAAAAACTCGCTAATCGAGATTTCATTCATTTTCTTATGTTAATGGCTTTCATCGATTTAGTGCATGTGTTTATATTCATCGCGGCTATAGGTGCCACCGTCTTCGCCGTCTATCTGATTTATCTACGCCTCATGGAACTCCGTGTTAAAAAAAGCCTCGAACTATCTTAAAAATATCTTTAAGAGTTAGCGATCAAATAGCTTTCAGCTTGTTTATACCTTTCAGGATCATCGATATCTATCCAAAACATACCATCGACCGACATGGTGTGTACCCGACCTTCCCGTGCCATGATGCAAACCCCCCCAGAAAGCGAGTCGTCCCCGGAGTCCTGCAAAGATTGCTCCAAGGCCGAAAACAAAGTCGGATTGCAGAGAAAGATTCCAGTATCAAAACAGTTATATTTTTCAATTCCCTTACCTATATTCTGAATCAGGCCTCTCTCGGCCATCACCCGGGTCACATCACCCAGATCAACCATAGGATTTTTCAGATTCTGATCCACCGCCAAAACGATTTCATCATCAGCCAGGGGATAGTCAATCATTTTTCGAGCAATAGCAGGATCGAAAAGATGATCGCCCATTAACAGGAAAAAAGGCTCATTTAAAAACTCCTTCGCTTTAAGCACTGACAAACCGTTGGCTCTTTCCCAATCGTCATTTTCAATCACCGTGACAGGCACATCAATTTTAGCAGCCAAATCTTCCAGAAAAGCGCGAACCTCATCTCCTTGATACCCCACCACCGCATAAAACCCATCCATCCCTGCCTCTAAAGCCGAACGAATGACTCGTTCAACAAGAGGAACATCCAAAAGAGAAGCCAGCGGCTTACTGTTAGACAGAGATCTTAAGCGGCTCCCCTTCCCAGCAACAATGATTAAGCATTTCATAATATTAACGACCCATTTCAACAAAAAGTTTTCTTAGCAAAAATAACAACACTCTAATCCAAATCTTTCTCGGCCACTTTAACCAGATCAAATGGCTTCTGCGAATATTCCAGACCAATCAAAAAACCCCAAACCAGCCAGACAATTTCCCGAACCCGCCTGATGAGAGCCCCAGCAACACCCAACGTAGGCTGGCCTACCAACGCTCCTGTCGCGATCATAAAAATAGCTTCCTGACTGCCTAGTCCTGCGGGAATAAAAAATGTGCCTGCCCGAACCAGCTCAACGAGCGTTTCCAGAATTATGGCCTCAACAATTGTTATTGGATGACTTAAAAAATAAAAAATGATGTAAATCTCTAAAGCACCCAAATACCAGTTAACAAGGTTTAAAAGTGATGCATAAATAAAACGTCTTTTATCACGCGTATAAAATTGCACTAGCCTGTCATCCATATCGCGGATTTGATGAATAAACTTTTCCAGTCGTTGACCAACCTTACGCTGGCTGAGCCAACTACCAGTCAATGACGTGATCTTGTAACGCTGCACGGCATAGAACAAATAAATTCCAATAGAGATGGCTCCCAAGCTGAGAACGGCGAAAAGATGATAGCTTTGCGGCAGGTTAGAGGAAAAAAGTATAAGTAAAACGCCGGTAGCCATAAATAAAACCAGAGAAATCATATGCGTGGATTCAGCCAGAATCATCGACGCAGTTCCTTCGCTGTGTCGGATCCCATAATGATGTTTCAGAATGAAACTCTTAATGGGAACTCCGCCCCAGGAACTGAAAGGCATCACTTTGGCAAACGCCGCTCCCACCATGCGAACCTTCCAAAGGTCGTACAGCCATCGTTTAGTAAATTGTACGCTGGGTAAAGTAAACCGCCATGCAAAGGTGTCCATGATAAAGGCTATTTTATAAACGACTAGCACAATTAAAATACCCCATCCTATTTCTTTTAACTGAGACCAAACCGAAGGAAGGTCTGTATAGCTCAACACAAAAACAAGCAGGCCAAGGCCTATCAACAAATACAGAATTTTTAAAGATTTCATAGATATCACACATGCCAGCGACGCACACTGCGGGTGAACTGCAGTCACCAATAGGCTTGAACACCAATCACGGCCGGTGGGAGAAGGTGACAAAGCACACCTCCCACACTCAAAAATAATACGATGAAACAAAAATCGCTGTGGACAATACGTGCGTTAAGTACAAATCAATCCATGCCGGTATCGTCATCCTTCTTCATCGCACCTTCGGGGAGGACGCTGGCTAGCATGCAGTTTAGCTCTGTTCTGGTAAAGCTCTAGGCCATGTGATTGATAACGCCACCAACCGACGCAACGATACCGGTCCACAGCCACCATTTCTGCCCTGTCACCGAGGTCGCCCCCTAGAGAAAGAAAAAACTACGAACAACCCAATCAACGAAAGTGCCAAATCTCATCCCGAAATGACTGACCATATTCTTGAGGCGGGAGACCTCACCATCGCAGTTGTCGAGAACATAGCAAACAAACAATAATAATGCCCCAACAAGTAATGATGTATAGCTTCCAAACAAGCAGACAACCCCAGCAACCAAACCGAACACCAAATACAAGGCGGTTATCTGGTTAGGCGTGACCGATATACGCATTAATAATAGTGTAAGCCGACAGGAAAAATGCCGAATCAATAGCAGTAGCGCTCGAGATGCCTCTAACCTTGCCTCAGGTGGGCTCTTAAAGGACCCAGAAGTGATAATTACTCTTCTGTTGGAATTGTTTCATAGAAAATACGAATCAGGAAAACTTTAAGGCTAAGAAGCAAAGCTCCTCACCTGACCAAGACCATAAAACTTATAACTTTTCAACTGATTAAACCTTACTTTTAAGACTCCCATTTTGCAATGAAAAACTCCAGAGAGAAAATTCCTCCCCTTTTGAGACCTTTAAAAGCTGGTTTTCCGTTGACTTTCCCCAACCTATCCCCTATGTTTAAATTAAGTTTTCAGGAGTGATCCGATGTTCCTCTCGTTACAATTTCATCTTCATTTCCCGAACGTGAAACGATGATTATATTAGGCCTTGATGCCTCCACACCTAAAGGAAGTGTTGCTCTTCTGGATGGTGAACGCGTCATTGCCGAGTCTGTCAGTCCTTCAGTATTTTCTGACCAGCTTCTCGTGATGTTGGATAAAGTTTTAGGAAAAATGGATGGGGGGCTCGATAAAGTGGATGGGTTCTGCGTCACAACAGGCCCCGGTTCCTTTACCGGACTCCGGGTTGGCGTCAGCCTGATAAAAGGTTTAGTACTGGCCACGGAAAAACCTTTCTGGGCAGTCAATACGCTAGAAGCGTACGCGAATTTAGTCAAGCCTGCTTCCCAACCGATTCGCCCAATCCTGGATGCCAGAAAGAAAGAAGTTTATACCGCAAGATTTAAATATACAGGCGGGCATTTAGTCAGAGAGACCCCGGACCAGGCCGTTTCTCCACAGGAATTATGCGAACTGACCCAAGAACCCACTATCTTTTTAGGTGGTGGATTAGAGCCCTATGGAGAAATTCTTTCTTCTCAGTTAAGAGATAGGTTTATCGACAAGGCTTCAGTCAAAAACCAAACAGTTGCCGCCAGCGCAACGCAACTTGCCTTCAGTCAACTCGGGGCAAATCCCTGTTTTGATCTGGATGCCTTGACCATCCAGTATGTCAGGAAATCGGAAGCAGAATTAAACCGTAAAATTTCTAATCAGGAGGTCGTAAAGCATGGACATTAATCCCGCTTTGCTTGAAAAAATCAAACAAGAAAACAGCGAATTTCGTGAACTCTACGAAGAACACACTTCCCTTAAATTAAAAGTCGAAAAACTCAACAAGATGAAGCTCATAACTCCTGAACAAGAACTCCAAAAGAAAAAGCACCAGAAACAAAAGCTAAGCCTCAAAGATCGCATGGAGAAAATTTTAAGTCTCTATTAGAAGTAGAAGAAACGATTCATTAATAATCATAAGCCCATCCAGAAGCGACAAATCTATGAAAAAACTGGTCACCTTGGTTCAGGAGAAAGACGATCCTCCCGCCACTGCTCGATATCCTTTGGGAACCCAGATTGAGAGCATTAAGGGCTGGAAGCTACCTAATCTATCCTTAAAGGTAACTACATCTTTCTCAAGACCATCTTCTCATGGCCTCTGAAAGTTCCAACAAGAAGTTGTAACAAAAACTTCACAGAAACCACTTTCTCGGCAGGCAGAATATCTCCGATAACACCTACTAGGGTTTCAGCAAGAACCTGATTAGTTGAAAGACTTTTTACCACCTGATTGCAAAGAGGCTGGTTATAAATCAGCCCTTGAAGAATCCGGCTCAACAAAAACTTACCTTTAAACTCTCGCTCTCGTTTCTCATCATAAACGGAAAGAAAATCCCTAGAAAAATTTAAACTTTGAAAGCCACCATGAATCACCTCACTCGCCAGTTGAGAACTTCTCAATGCCAGATAAATCCCTTCCCCCGTAAATGGGTCTATAAAACCCGTTGCATCCCCGACCAACACCAATCCGCCACAAGGAACAGGCTCAACCGCAAACGCCAAAGACTCCACCGAGCGCACAGGTCCCACGCGCTCCCCATCTTCCAGCATTTTACTGCGGCCGCTATTTTGCATCAGCGCACGATAATAAAATATTTCAGGGTTTTCACCACCCAGAACAGAAGCATCTACCACAAGCACCACATTAGCCCAACCATTCCCAACCGAAGAGATACCCGTATAGCCCGGGCGACTGATATGTATGTAACAATAGTCTTGCGGCAAACGCACGCCCTGCCAATGTGCAGAAAAGGCAATTTTAGAATTGCCTTTGAGTTCCCGCTTTAGACTGAATTTCCTCAAAGAGACTGCATTACGTCCCCCTGCATCCACAACCAGTTTGCAGTTTAAGGAAAAGGAGGTCTTCGTTTCATCCCAACCTCTAACCCCAACAACACAGCCGTCATTGAAAACAAAATCCGTCACCTTATATTGCTCAAAAACTTTCACACCAGCATTTTTAACCTGCTCCAATAACAACGCGTCCAGTTGGTAGCGCGGCACCGACAAACTGGTCAAACTTAAACCAGTCTCCATTGAAACAGGGTAGTTAATGCTCAACTCAGCACTCTCATAAGACGAGATCGCTACACCCTTTAGCCGTTTGGGAGATAAAGCCTCAATGGAGTTGAGCACACCCAACTGCGCAAGAATAGGGTCGGCTCCTGGACTGATGAACTCCCCACACACCTTGTCGCGAGGAAACTTTGCCTGATCGCAAAGCGCCACATTATAGCCTCGGCGATTGAGATCCAGCGCCATTGCACACCCTGCCGGACCACCGCCAATGGTAATCACATCAAAGGAGTTCATGATTGCGTCTTACACCCCACCAAAGCGATGCGATAAGGAAAGTGGCGGTGGATTTCAAAAGGGTTTATTTCCGCCTCATGAGCCAACTCGCAAAACTCTTTAGGAGTGAACGCGTTCATCACCGAAACTGGAGCATCATAACGGGTCAATCGGTTACGTGTAAAAATTCGGGTCAGCAGAAAAATCGCAGCATGAGCCACCCGACTGCGGTGTAAATCATTAACCACCACGCCCAACCTCCCCGCCTGATACATGGCCCGCAAAATCGCCACCGCTTTCTCCCAACTAAAATGGTGCAGGGACAAAGAATTGACCGCCAAATCAAATTCTGCTTCCCTGAAAGGTAACGAAAAAATATCGCACTGCACCAAACGAATTTCGGGATAAGCAGCAATCTCCTCCCTAGCCAGCCTCAGCATCTTGGCGTTGATATCAATAGCAGTGATATGGATCGGCACCCCCAAACGACGCGCCAGTTTGGCAAGAGCCACCGGTTGGTCGGCAGACCCAGTGGCAGCATCCAGCACCCTGAACGCGCGGTCCGTTTTGTGGGATTTCAAGAAAGGCTCGGCATGGTGGAGCAGGACCCGATAACCGCTCAAATAGCGGTTGACCGTGACAACATCTTGCAGGCTGTCCCGGACCTCTTCATAAGGCGCTTCGTCCAAGTCCAGCAGTTCATCTCTTAGATTTCTGGAAGGGGAAAAAATACTAAGCATGCAGCCGTTGAGCAATCGCTTTATCTTGCAAACAAACGTCCTCTCGGCTTTACGAGCCATTACTATCTGCCTCCTCATAAAGGGCACTAAGCCGCCCCGGGCCACGCCCAGATCGAGAGAGACTTCTGTAGGAAGGGGAGCTTCAATAAATCCCTCTTTTTCAAAGTACCCGTACTAGGTACGAGGACCAACGTCAAATACCACAAGGGACTAGGGTAATTTACAGCTTTTATCTGGAAACAAAGTTTTCCCAGATCGCATTCCTAATCTTTAAAGAAGAAGTAGGGTTGTCCCGATTGGATTCTATTCTTAGTGATATCTAAGGCTATTTTCTTGAAGATTCCACGGGTGAGCGGGGCCATGATGAGAACCCCAATCATATCCGTCACCACACCGGGAGTGATGAGGAGCATGCTGGCCACCCCCATCACTGCGCCATTCAGAACCTCATCACCAGGGGATTCGCGCGATTTGAGTTGTCTCTGCATTTTCTCAAAGACTTCTTTACCATAACTACGACTGACAACAATTCCCACCAGAAAGGTGAACATGATCAACGAAACCGTATTAAGAATGCTGATCGCATCGCTCACATATTTCAATCCATAAAGCTCAATCCCTGTACCCAAGGCAAAAATAGCCGTGATTGGTAAAGACATTTCAAATACCTGCAAAAAGTTCAACGAATCAATATAGAGACTTTAACCATAGCATGGCTAAGATTCCCCGGAAAGAAAAAACCAATGACCCAAAAATATCAGGTCGAATTCCAACAATTCCTTCTTATTATGAAGTTCTGGATTGTATTTCTGCTAAACAATTCCTCGGCTCTAAAGGAACCCAGACTCCACGCGGTTAATCGGCAGTCTTTTCACTGAAGTTTTTTCAGGTAGTCGACAACCCGGCTCAGCTTTTCCTCAGTGACGAACTGCTCAACATCATGATTATCAGGATTATCTTTATGATGAAATTTTTTAAAGTCTGCCAGAAACCGTTTTTGATCCAAGTCGTTAGCAAATGCGTATTCCTGAATAAGTCGCACGCCCTTATTGCCTCCTCTTCCCTTTAAAGAATGACAAAACAGACAATTGTTTTTAAAAACTCCTAACCCCTCTTGAGCCCTTGGCGAATTCCCGGCAATTTTTTCCAGCGATGAGTAATAGTTATCAAGCTGGACGAATTTTAGTTCACGAATATTCGCCGTCAGAAACCGCTCCTGAAACGGTGGTCGCTTACCGTCTGGCACAAGAACGAGTAACGGATTCAACCAGTCTGGCTTGGAACCCGGAGAGGCTAGCTTTACCTTTGTCGCGAGTTGCAGGTCATAACGGTAAATATCATCGAGAGATAAAATCCCCTGGTAATCGTCAAAACAATTCAATAACACCGCATCCTCGCCGCGCTTCAAGGCAAACCCCTTCACCAGCTTAGAAAAGGATGTAGCCGAAAACCGCGAGTCACTCATGTGCATGGCCCGGTCAAAATATTCGCTGGAAATTTCCCGCACTCCCAATGATTCCAGTTTTGGGATAGTCAAGGTTTCCGAGACCATCCGGCCTGAAGAACCAGCA